>JAQVOT010000209.1 GCA_028702415.1 Eubacteriales bacterium | reverse complement strand
AGATGGATATGCTTAACAGAGCCTTCTTTGAGGTAATGCTTGAAGGCGATGCTAATGGCAAACCTTTTGCTTATCCTATTCCTACCTATTCAATCATGAAAGGCTTTGACTGGGAGAATCCTAATAATGAACTTTTATGGGAAATGGCAGGCAAATATGGTTATCCGTATTTTAGTAACTTCATTAACAGTGATATGGACCCAAGCGATGTCAGAAGTATGTGCTGTAGATTACGTCTTGACCTTAATCAGTTAAGCAAACGTAATGGTGGCTTATTTGGGTCTGGTGACAGCACTGGCTCTATTGGTGTCGTAACCTTGAATCTGCCTCGCCTCGGGTACTTAAGCAAGTTCAGACCTAAGGAATATCTGAAGTCTTTAATCAAAGACTATATGGAAATTGCAAGAGACAGTCTTGAAGAGAAACGCAACTGGCTTAACATGCACATTGTAGGTACTGGTATGCTTCCGGCATTTGATACCTATGTTGGTACACTTGATAATCACTTCTCTACAATCGGTTATGTAGGAATGAATGAGCTGTGCATGAACTATTTAGGTATGGGAATTACAACACCTCAAGGTAAGGCACTTGCTGAAGAGTTGCTGGAGTTCATGAGAGAAATACTTTTATCATTCCAGAAGCAAACCGGAAATCTTTACAACCTTGAAGCAACATTGGATACCCCGGTAGATTATGAATCCATTGCAAAGGTAGGGGCTATAATGGGTTCGGGCGGAATGATCGTTATGGACGACCATTCATGCATGGTGGATATGGCGCGGTTTTTCATGGATTTTATTCAGGATGAATCATGCGGTAAATGCACACCCTGCCGTGAGGGAACAAAGAGAATGCTTGAGATTCTCAAGAAGATCACATCCGGAAAAGGTGAAGACGGTGACATAGAGACCCTTGAAGAACTCAGCCGGATAATCAAGGATTCTGCCCTTTGCGGACTCGGTCAGACTGCTCCGAATCCGGTTTTGTCGACACTCATGTATTTCAGGGATGAATATGAGGCCCATATCTATGAAAAAAGATGTCCTGCAAAGAGATGCCAGGCACTTGTCAAATTTGTGGTTGATGAGAGCAAATGTATCAAATGCGGCATCTGTTTCAAAAACTGTCCGGTCGGTGCCATTGACTGGAAAAAGAAGGAAACAGCATACATTAACAGGGATAAATGCATTAAATGTATGTCCTGTATTCTGAACTGTCCGGCAAATGCCATTGATTAGATGCAATATTTTTCTGCCGGGCAAAGCCACATCAGCAGGAAGTGTGTCTGTTTACATTTAATATCAGAACAGGAAGGCGCGAGTTGCTTTTTAACAGGGCTGCCCGCGCTGTTTCTGTTTAATGAACTTCATGTTAATATGAAAAATCATCATAAAACTATCAAGGGGAGGCTTCAGAATGGATAAATCCGTTACAGCCGTTGAGGCCCTCGAAGAAATCAGAAATAATGTCCTCATGATTGTCATTGCAGGTGAATATTTTTGTGATGAAACCGGTATAAAAAAAACAGGTACAGTAATTGAAAAACATTTTCTTGAACTTAAAGAGGGCATAACCGCTCTGAAGAAGCAGTTTCCGGGAAAATTTCACTCGGAGGTTGACAGCGATTCCATCCTTGAGAAATTGAATCTGACGATTAAGGGCATGCTGAATCCGAATGAGGATATTTTAGAGCGATGTTCAAGAGGGGAACTTGGCAGGGAGCTTGAAGGCAGACTCAAAGAGGCGCAAAAGGCGGTAAAGGACATAACTGCCCAGGTTTTTGGATACACCTCTGACCAGAATAAAACCGTCTCAGTTTCGGGTATAACGGAAACCGTCGGCAATGTGGGCGGTTTTCTGGGAAAATTTATTCTTCTATCGCTGAAATTATTGCTTGGCACGGTTCTTATTATTTGCCTGATATGTGCTTTTCTCTATTTTACCATGGAGAAAGAGGGGAATCTTTCCCGAAAGATGGCCGAGGCACAGAATCTGCTTGATGAACAGAATGAAAAGATATCAGATATAGAAAAAAAGAAAGAAGATTTGAGAAGAGAGATTGCTTTTCTTGATAAGCAAAAAGCTCAAAGAGATAATAACCTTGCCCTGCTAAGGCATGAAGTGGAAATTCAGAAACTGAACCAGGATCAGGATAAAATAGAGGCAATAGCCGAAATACACATCTCCGCCATAGAAAATCACAGAAAAAGAATCGAAGAGATCAGGAAAAAATCATTAATAAAGAGATTGCTCAGACAGTAGTGGTTCAGATCATCAGATGTCTGAATTCGGATTTCTCCTTTCCATACACCTGAATAGTTCCAGATATATCTTTCTCAACTATTACCATATCAATCTCTTCCAGTTTTTCATTACAGTAGGATGCATTCATTTCAGCCCCCCTTTTTATGATTTCATCGGAATGTTCGCCTGAAATCAGGGCAACGGGACCTGGTACTGAAAGGGTGTGAATAACCACATCTGTCTCTTTTACAAGCCCAAGAATCCTTGTGTTTTCTTCCATGTTTCTGCCGATAATTATCTTTGTGAACGGATTCAGACGAAAATGGCGTCCCAGTTTGAGAAGTTCCAGGTCATTGACTGATGCATCCGGGTTATACAGAAAAAGATCCTTAAGCCTTTGAGAAAATATACTGTCCGTGAGCAGGCAGCCCCCTGCAGGAACCGGATAGTCCGGTATTCCCAGCTCCTTTGCCATTGCTATCTGCGGCTTGCGGGAACGACCTGAAAGGTTTAAAAGCATTTCCCTGTTTACCAATCCCTTCTGCTCCGGTATGGTTAAGGACAGCAGTTTTGCTGAAAGTGGCCTGAGTATCATTCCCTGATATCCGCTTATTCTTTCTACCAGGTCGAGGGATTGTCTGTTCTGGGACATGGGTCTCTGGCCAAGAACTTCACCGCTTATCAGAAAAGATGCCCCCATTTTTTCCATCATCTCCCCGGCAGCCCGAAACATGAGGGCATGACAGTCTATACACGGGT
>JAQVOT010000208.1 GCA_028702415.1 Eubacteriales bacterium | reverse complement strand
GCTGATACACCGGCTGACGCAGCCAACGCTGTGAAATATGGAGCAGAGGGTATTGGACTTTGCCGTACAGAGCATATGTTCTTTGAACCCGACAGAATTCCTAAGATTAGAAGAATGATTCTTTCCAGAACACAGGAAGACCGGGAAAAGGCTTTGGATGAATTAATTCCTTTCCAGAAAGGCGATTTCAAAGCACTTTATGAAGTCATGGAAGGCAAGCCGGTTACCATACGTTTCTTAGACCCGCCATTACATGAGTTTGTACCGACAGAACAGGCAGATATTGACGCACTGGCTGTTGAAATGAAGATGACTTCAGCAGAAGTACAAGCAGTATGTGATTCTCTTCATGAATTTAATCCTATGATGGGACACAGAGGTTGTCGTCTGGCTGTTACTTATCCTGAAATTGCCAGAATGCAGACTCGTGCCGTAATGGAAGCTGCAATTGAAGTGAAGAATGAAAAGGGATTTGATATTGTACCTGAAATCATGATTCCACTTGTCGGCGAGCTGAAAGAATTAAAGTATGACAAAGATGTTGTGGTAGAAACTGCTGAGTTAGTTAAGAAAGAGATGAATTCAACAATTGAATACCATATCGGAACAATGATTGAAATTCCAAGAGCAGCACTCCTTGCTGACATGATTGCAGAAGAAGCAGAATTCTTCTCCTTTGGAACTAACGATTTGACACAAATGACCTTTGGGTTCTCCAGAGATGATGCTGGAAAGTTCCTTGGAGAATACTATAAAAAGAAGATTTACGAATCAGATCCTTTTGCAAGACTGGATCAGTGTGGTGTAGGACAGTTAATTGAAATAGCTGTTGAGAAGGGACGCAAGACCAGACCTGACATTAAACTTGGTATTTGCGGCGACCATGGTGGAGATCCTTCTTCCGTAGAGTTCTGCCACAATGCAGGCCTGTCCTATGTATCCTGTTCACCATTCCGTGTACCCATTGCAAGATTGGCAGCTGCACAGGCAGCTATCAAGAGTAAGTAGGAGCTCTGACACAGACAAAAGCTATATAGCAGAATATGATAAAAAAGCCATCGTACATTTAAGTGCGATGGTTTTTTTTGCATGAAAACCTTCTGAAACCCTATTGACAAGGTGCAATGTCAATGTTATAAATGTATACATATCGGTTATACAATTTATACATGTGAAGCTGTCCGGAAGGCTTTCAGGTATCTTTATCCCAAGGAGTGTACACGAAATATGAACATCAACATCAGTAATGAAAACGGCCAGTCAATCTATTTGCAGATTGCAAATCAAATCAAGACGCTGATACTGGAGGGAAAACTGACGGAAGGCGAAATGTTGCCTTCTATGCGAAACCTTGCCGTTGAACTCCGTATCAGTTTTATGACGACAAAGCGTGCCTATGAAGAGTTAGAGCGTGATGGTTTTATTGAATCATTCACGGGGAGAGGCTCATTTGTCAAAGCACAGAATTTGGAGATGTTTCGGGAAGAACAGATTAAGCAAATTGAATCCCTGCTTATGGAGGTCGGAGAGAAAGCGCGAAAAACAGGGATTACAATGCAGGAGCTTCATGAACTTTTAGACCTTGTAAACGGAGGAGAATAACCATGCATACATACGAAAATGCAATTGAAATCTTAGGTGTAACGAAGAAATACAGCGGTTTTACGCTGGATAACGTCAGCTTTACTGTACCCAAAGGCTCAATTATGGGGTTTATCGGGCAGAATGGTGCAGGAAAAACCACAACAATCCGAAGTCTGCTTAACATCATAAAAATTGACGCAGGTGAAATAAAGCTCCTCGGTCTTGACTATCTGAAAAATGAACAGGAAATCAAACAGCGTATCGCAGTTGTTTTTGATGAGCTACCATTCCATGATATCTTTAATGCAAAGGATATGGCACGCATTTTTGAAGGAATATATCAGCAATGGGATAACGTTGTTTATGCACAGTATTTAGAACGTCTTCAACTGCCTTTAAAAAAGAAAATCGGCGAGTATTCTAAGGGAATGAAAATGAAGCTACAGATTGCCTGTGCACTGTCACACAATGCGGAGCTTCTTGTGATGGACGAAGCAACAACAGGTCTTGACCCCGTTGTTCGTGATGAAATCCTGCACTTTTTTATGGAGTATTTACAGGATGGCGAGCGTTCCATTCTCATGTCATCGCACATAACCTCCGACCTTGAAAAAATCGCAGACAGCGTTACTTTTATCGACCAGGGCAAGCTTCTGATTTCAGGCTTCAAGGACGATATTCTTGAAGCCCATGGTCTTCTGAAATGCAGCAAGGATGAGCTTGAAAAAATTCCCTCTGAAAATATCGTCAGTATCAGATTAAATACATATGGCGCAGAGGTTATGGTGAATGACCGTCAGTCCGCAGAATACAAATATCGTGGCGTAATCGTCGACCCTGCAAGTCTGGATGACATCATGCTTTACTATGTGCATAAGGACGAAAGGGAGTGGTCTTTATGAAAATAATCCGTTCTCTGCTGTTCCGTGAGCTTCGTATAAACAGAAAGCATTGCTTGATAGGTGTTCTAGTCGTATTGTTTCTTATGGTTTTTTTCTTTCTTGGGGGATATTTTGTGCTGAGCAATAATGCTGAATCAACTGATGCAATACTGCGCTTTGCTAAAAATATCTCAATTGTATTCCTATTATGTCCGATGGTGCTATTTGTAGAAGATAAATTATTCGGCGCTGACCTGAATACGGGATGGCTTGGTTATTCCTATGCATTGCCCATTACACCCTTCGTACGTGCAGCGGTTATGCTGGCACGATTTGCAGTTATGCAGCTTTTATCTATGCTGATTGGATTCGTCGGTGTTATTGGAATATGTCTGATTATGAACGTAGATTTTCAAATCGGATATGTTGTTTTGCCGTTCGTATTTTGGGATATTGCTCTGCTTTCTAAGACAATTACTGATTTTTTCAGGCTTCAGGCAAGAACAGCAGAGGAGTATCAGAAGCTGGATACACGAGGTCACCTGATTAGTATATCAGTT
>JAQVOT010000207.1 GCA_028702415.1 Eubacteriales bacterium | reverse complement strand
GACAATCTTCTGTCGGCAAGAGCCGCTTTCTGGAAAGCGGAAGCTTTTTATCGTACAGGAGATTATCAGGGTTCTGCCGCATTATACAGGCGTTTTCTTTCTATGGCTGGTGCGAGTCGTACGGAGGAATACTCACAGGCTTTCTATAATCTGGGTTATGCTTTGTTCAAAACACAGCAATACTCCGGGGCGCTGGATCAGTACAGCCGGTATGTTGCCCTGGAGAAAGACCATGCACAGCAGAAAATTTCTGATGCATGGAACCGCATGGGAGATTGCCGATTCATGTTGCAGTCCTATGCTGAGGCCGCAAAAAGCTACGAACGGGCAGTCAGCATGGGCCAGGCAGATTCTGATTACGCCATGTTTCAGCAGGCGTTCTGTTATGGCCTAATGCAACAGCAAGATAGAAAAATTGAAACATTGGGTCGTTTGATTGCTTCATTCCCCGAGTCTTCAAGAATTTCTGCCGCCCTCTTTGAGACCGGGCGGGCTCATGTGGTTTCCGGAAGGCCTCAGCCGGCTTCTCAGCAGTTTCAGGAATTGATCCGCCGATTCCCCTCCGGCTCATACACGGGAAAAGCCTACCTGGAATTGGCTCTCATTGCATACAACGGTGGAAATAATGACGAGGCGATCGGGTACTATAAACAGGTGGTTTCTTCCTTTCCCGACTCGGATGATGCGCGCTCAGCGCTGCTCGGACTGCGTAACGTTTATAGTGATCTCAACGAAGGCGAAACCTTTCTTCAGTATGCCGCTTCCTTGGGTGGATCTCTGGGCAATATTTCAGCGTCAGAACAGGAAACCATTTCTTTTCGTTCGGCCCAGAATCTTTACATTCAAAAAGAATATGAAAAAGCTGTACCAGGTCTGGTCCGCTATCTGGACAGGTTTCCTGACGGCTCCTTTGCTGCCAATGCCAGGTATTTTCTCGCAGATTGTTACGAAAGATCTGGCAGACAGGAGGAATCTCTGGTACTTTATGAGCAGGTGGCCTCTTCGCGGAATTCCTTCACGGAGGACGCCCTTTCTGCTGCGGCTGTTCTTCGGTTTCAACGGGAAGAATGGGACCTCGCCCTTGATCTTTACCGTCGTTTGTTAGCGGTAGCAGAAATTAGCGACCACGTTACGGAAGCAAGAATCGGCGAAATGCGCTGTGCCTATAGGCTGGGGCAATACGAACAATCGCTTTCTTCCTCCGTTACACTGCTTCGCCATGACAAGTCTTCGCCTGAAATTATTAGGGAATCAGGATTCACTCAGGCCAGGTCTCTCCTGGGCCTTCAAAGGCAAGAGGAAGCCCTGGATGCATTCCGGAAAGTAGCAGAAGACATCAAAAGCCAGGAAGGAGCTGAATCTAAGTTCAGAGTGATTGAAATCCTTTATGGACAAAGAAAGCTGGATGAAGCGGAGTCGGAAGTATTCGATTTTGTTTCAAAAAATCCGGGACATACATACTGGCTGGCCAAAGCATTTCTCCTGTTGAGTGACATCTACATCATTCGGCACGATGTGTTCCAGGCATCCCAAACCTTACAAAGTCTTATTGATAACTATGAAAACCAGGAGGATGGCATCATTCATTCTGCCAAAGAAAAAAAGGCAGCCCTGGAAAATCTTCAGTAATCTTAATCCCTTCCCTTGTATTTTAAATAACAGATTATGAATACATTCCGTATACCACTTCGTGTTTTAACAGTCCTGCTTTGCATGAGCTGCTGGGTTTCCTCCATCGTAGCCCAGGAGGATGAATCTCTCCGTCGGGAAGTGGAAGTAGTAAAACCATATGCTCCTGAAGTCAGCGATTTTTCGAAAATAAATACCTTGCCTGATCTGACGGATACCCTTAAAGTCAGTACCCGTTTTGAGCACAACATCCGTTCTGCTATTGCCTCCGCACAGTTCAATCCCGTTTTACTCTCTCCTTTGAGCCTTCAACCCCCGTTGGCAGTGTCTCCCTATAAAGGATATTTGAAAGCCGGTTTTGGTTCTTATCTCAGCCCTATGGCAGAAGGATATTACCATATGGGAGAAAAGGGAGTTTATGGCCTTGACTTCCACGCATTGCACCGATCTTCCATGGGGGATCTTGAAATGCCCGATGGGACAGAAGTTGAAGCTCCATTCAGCTCAACGGATCTGGGAGCCTCTGCGATCAAATATTTGAGAGGAGGAAACCTCTCTGCCGATCTTAACCTGCAATATGCAACCTGGAATTTTTATGGTTACAATCCTACGACTCCCGCGGAAGAAGCGTTGAGTCAACGAACACTGATGCCGCATCTCGGCATAGCCTATCAATCTTCTGCTCAGAAGACCTTCCGGTTTCATCTGGGAGCTGCCGTGGATTACCTGAGAGATCATTATGAAAAATCCGAGACAGAAATTTCTATCACCACGGGATTGAAAGCGCTCTGGTCCGGATCAGAAGCAGGAGTCTCGGCTGACATGCGATGGATTTCCGGGGAGGAACTGCTGACGGCCAATCCTTTGTTTGGATACCGGAAAACAGACCAGGCAGCCTATGTCAGAGCTACTCCCTATTTTTCCCTTAATCGCTCACAGTTCTACCTTCTTGCCGGAATTGGCCTGGATTATGAAAAACAGGGAGACGAGGCGGGAGCATTCCGCGTTTTTCCGGAAGTCAAAGCCACGTGGAAAATTGTTCCCGGAGAATCCGAATTGTTTGCATCCATAACCGGAGGAGTGGTGCCGAATACCTATCGGGCCCTGATTCGCTTCAACCCTTATGTAATTCCGGGCTGGGCCACCCGCAGTTCAGTGGAGCAAGTCCGTGTACAGGCTGGAGTCCGGGGCAACCCTGGACAATCCCGGTGGCATTATCAGATTAAAGCCTCTTTGGGAATCTGGGAAGATCAAATATTCTGGATTCACAGCGGATCTCGCGGTGATTTCCTGATCCCCGTTCCGGACGATGCCCGCGTCATGGATTTGAGCGGAGAATTGCTGTATCGTCATTCCGACCGGTTTTCCACAGCATTTCAGGCAGGTTATCATCATT
>JAQVOT010000206.1 GCA_028702415.1 Eubacteriales bacterium | reverse complement strand
CTAACATGGTAGATGAACAGGCACGATACTCACCGATGTGCAATGAAAACGGAGGAACTGTTGATGACCTGATTGTTTACAAAATGAATGACAACAAGTATTTACTGGTTGTTAATGCTGCCAATAAAAACAAGGATTATAAATGGATGTGCGACCATCAGTTTGGAAATGTAACATTTACGGATGTTTCAGATCAGTATGCACAGATTGCCGTTCAGGGTCCAAAAGCAAAAGCTATCATAAGCAAGATCTGCAAACCCGGAAGTATTCCTGAAAAATACTATCATTCCAAGATGGGTGCAGAAGTAGCAGGTATTCCTTGCATTTGTTCAACAACAGGCTATACAGGTGAAGATGGCGTGGAACTATACTTACCGGCAGCTAAAGCTACCGAGATGTGGGATGCCATCTATGAGGCCGGTAAAGCTGAGGGCCTTATTCCTTGTGGACTGGGTGCACGTGATACCCTTAGAATGGAAGCCGGAATGCCTCTTTACGGGCACGAAATGAACGATGAGATTTCACCTCGAGAAGCGGGATTAATGTTCGCCATTAAGCTAAAAAAAGAAGAAGACTTTTTTGGGAAGAAACCAATGGTGGAGGCCGGTCAACCTGCCGTTGTCAGAGTTGGTCTCAAGATTACAGGCAGAGGAATCGCCCGTGAGCACCAGGACATCTATGTTGACAACAAAAAAATCGGATACACAACTTCAGGGACAAAATGTCCTTACATTGAATATCCAATTGCAATGGCCAGAATTCCAAGAGAATACAAGGAAATCGGCACTAAACTTGAAATCGATGTAAGGGGCAGAAGAGTTGAAGCCGAAGTGGTAGAACTGCCATTCTATAAACGTTAGAAATGAGCTGGTGGGGGTGAATCCCCGGAAACTAATTTTCAAAGATAATATTTGTTTTTATTTGATAAGGAGAAATAATATGGAACTTAAGAAAGAGGCACTTTACGCAAAATCACACGAATGGGTAGTTATCGATGGCGATATGGCAACAATAGGAATCTCTGATTTCGCTCAGTCTGAACTTGGAGATCTGGTATTTGTCAATCTTCCTGAACCCGGAGATGAAGTAACCGCAGGTGAAACTTTTTCCGACGTTGAATCAGTTAAAGCTGTTTCAGACATATACTCACCGGTATCCGGCACCGTTGCCGAGATCAATGAGGAACTGCTTGATGCTCCTGAATTGATTAATGAAAATGCTAATGATGCCTGGTTTATTAAAGTTGAAGGTGTATCGGAAAAAGCAGAGGGATTGCTCTCGCCTGAAGAGTATGAAGCTTTCTGTGAA
Source organism: Eubacteriales bacterium (assembly GCA_028702415.1). Classification (GTDB taxonomy): domain Bacteria; phylum Bacillota; class Clostridia; order Peptostreptococcales; family Anaerovoracaceae; genus Lentihominibacter. The sequence goes on along the minus strand of JAQVOT010000206.1, from coordinate 1,721 downwards.
GAAGAAGCGTAATTATCTGACGAAAGAAAGGTGGCACTATATGGGCACTTTTGTTCCTAATACAAAAGAGCAGCAAAACGAAATGCTGGAGGAAATAGGTTGTAGTAGCCTTGATGATCTCTTTGCACATATTCCTGATGCTGTTAAATTCAAGGGAGAACTCAATCTTCCCGGTGGAATGTCCGAAATGGAAGTAAGCAAAGCCATGAAAATAATTGCTGAAAAGAATGTTGTTTTCGATTCAGTGTTCCGTGGTGCAGGGGCATACAAACATTACATTCCGGCAATTGTAAGCCATGTTGTAAGCAATGAAACGCTGCAGACAGCATATACTCCTTATCAGGCCGAAATAAGCCAGGGCATTCTCCAGTCTATCTTCGAATACCAGACGATGATATGCGATCTTACAGGGATGGATGTTTCAAATGCATCGGTATATGACGGTGGAACAGCTGCAGGAGAAGCCGTTGCGGCATGCAGAGGGCGTAAAAACAATAAGGCTCTTGTATCAGCAACTATTCAGCCTTCAGTAATGAAGGTAATCGAAACATATTGCTTCGGCAATGGAATGCAGCTGGAAGTAATCCCGGAAAAAGACGGGGTTACGGATACTGAAGCATTAAAGAGTCTGCTTACTGAAGATACAGCATGTGTTCTCATCCAGCATCCAAATTATTACGGAAATCTGGAACCTGCAGAAGAAATCGGAGAAATTGCACATTCAATAAAAAACTGCAGATATGTAATGTCCGTTAATCCTATTACACTGGCAATTATTAAAACTCCTCGAGAGTACGGAGCTGACTTTGCAATAGGAGAAGGGCAGCCTCTTGGTATGCCCATTGCTTTTGGAGGGCCTTATCTTGGATTTATGGCAAGCATAGATTCTATGAAAAGAAATTTGCCCGGCAGAATTGTAGGACAGACTGTTGACCATAATGGCAAAACAGGATATGTTCTCACCTTGCAGGCCAGAGAGCAGCATATCAGACGCGAAAAAGCATCAAGTAATATATGCTCGAATCAGGCACTTTGCGCACTTACCGTAGGTGTCTATCTCTCAGCCATGGGTAATGAAGGCCTTAAAAAAGTAGCCGGACAATGTTACTCCAAGGCACATTATATGGCTCAGAAATTTGCTGATATAGGATTTAAGCTTACAGACACAGAATTCTTCCATGAATTCGTTACGGAGTCCGAGAAGTCATCTGATTCTGTTCTGAAAGCACTTGAAGAAAGAGGAATCCTTGGAGGCCTTCCTCTTGACGAGAAAAGAATTCTCTGGTGTTGTACAGAAATGAACAGCAAGGCTGAAATTGATGAGGCCATTGCCATCATAAGGGAGGTGTAATCTATGCTGGTATTTGAAAAATCAAGACCCGGAAGAGGCATAAGTGCACTTCCTAAATGCGATGTTGAACAGTATACACTCCCGGAAGACCATATGCGAGATACTGATCTTCATCTTCCTGAAATGGCTGAAGTTGATCTCAGCAGGCATTACACTGAACTTGCAAAAAAAGCCCATGGTGTAAATGACGGTTTTTATCCCCTTGGTTCATGCACGATGAAATATAATCCTAAGGTTAATGAAAGAACCTCTTCATTTGCAGGTTTTACTCAGGTACATCCACTGCAACCTGTTGAAACATCTCAAGGATGTATGCAGGTTCTAAAGGAAACCGAGGACGCACTCGCAGAAATTACAGGTATGAGCAATT
>JAQVOT010000205.1 GCA_028702415.1 Eubacteriales bacterium | reverse complement strand
GGGCTCCCGGGAGTACCTGTTTATCTGCTCTTTCCAGCAGAAAGCGGGGAAATATGAATGAGCCGGTAAATGACAGCAAAGGCTGCGGCGGCGTTATGAGAGTGGCTCCCGCGGGATTATTCTATCCAAAGGAAAGCGCATTTCGCATGGCAGCAGAGTTTGCCGCGCTGACCCACGGCCATTCATCCGGATACCTTTCCGCCGGCGCTCTGGCGTATCTCATCGCTTCAATAATAGAAGGTCAGGATATTCAGACAGCCGTTCAAAATACGCTGGTAGAGCTTGAAGGATATAAGAATCATGATGAATGCACGCAGAGCTTGAAAAAGGCTCTGGATCTTTCCGGGGACAGCCTTTCGGACACCGGGGCAATAGCACAGCTTGGTGAAGGCTGGGTGGGGGAAGAGGCACTGGCAATTTCGGTATATTGTGCACTCAAGCACCGGGATGATTTCAGGAAAGCCCTTATTGCAGCGGTAAACCACAATGGTGACAGCGACAGTACAGGCGCCATAACAGGAAATATTGTCGGAGCGTATCTGGGATTGAGCCAAATTCCTGAAGAATGGATTGAGAACATAGAATTGAAAGAAGTCCTGATGCTGACAGCAGATGACTTGTGTACAGAATTCAACGAAGACAATGTGAACTTGGATCGCTATCCCCTCTATTAAGCAAATTCAGCCCGGCAGCATTTATGATAAGATCTGTTGTGATAATAATAACGTACTTTATACTCGATATTAAAGAAAATTTGTGTTATAAACAAAGTGAAAAAAATTACAGCGATCGGACTTTGTTTATTGCCAGTGTGATTACCGAACTGCTTCTTTTGTTTTCGATTCGGTCTACTTTACCTGTTGAAAAAGCGGGATGGCCAGCATCATTAATTATGGTTCTCTCAAAGGTTGATCAAGCATGCCTATACATTTTCTGTGTGAACGCATAAAATATTTCAAGGATTGAGCAGAAAGAGTTTAAAATTATATTTGACAGATTAAAACAATAGTGTTATTATTACTCCAATCTATTAAAACCTTTGACCAAGAGAAGTAACCGTTCGAAACATTTTAAGAGAACTGCAGATGGTGAGATTGCAGTAGCGGGAAAAACGGTGAATGGACTTGCGAGGGCGAACTGAAATCACACTGCTGAGAGTAGGAGAGACGGAAGGCCGAACGTTACAATGGCTAGTGTATGTTAGTACATGAATGAGTGCACTCAGAAGAGTGAATTTAGGTGGCACCGCGAGCGTGTATTTAGCGCCCGTCCTTGGCAGATATTGTCAGGACGGGTTTTTTTGTTACCGAATGGAGATTTTCGTCCGACACGAAACAAAAAAATGAATAGGAACAAAACTAATGACCGGAAAGAGTAGACACAGCCGGTATTTACACAGAGAGTCGCAGATGGTGAGATTGCGGCAGATGAGGTTGTGTTGAATGGATCCGGGAAGGTGGGAAAAACGGCGTAAGCCAAGTAATGCCCAACGGGATTTCCGCCCGTTATCAAGGGAAGACGTATGATAGTACGTTCAGAGAGTGGATGCATTGCATCAATTTAGGTGGTACCGCGAGCATAGCGTAACTATGACCCGTCCTTAGCTTTATCGTTGAGGGCGGGTTTTTTATTTGACCAATTGATCTTCTCAGGGTTATCAAAACTGATAAATTTTTAATGTTTCAAATTCGTTTGACAGCAGAAAGCGGAGGTAAAAGATGAAGAAAAAACCGGGAATCTACAAGCCCACCTGTAATTTGTACTGGCGTATTTACGGGAAAACAAATAAACCCGCCAGGAGCGTCAGGCACTGAACAGATTCGAGTGAAGTATTGCAGCGCAGATGGCATCGCTGCGAACAGAGAAACTTTTTAATGAGCCATACAGGTCTATACGAAAATTCAATCGAAAATGAAAACAAATAATACAAAGCAAGGAGAAAAATTATGTACAAAGATGTTTTAAACAAACTGACAAACAATGAGGATATGACTGAAAGTGATGTATTTGAAATTATTGCATCCATTAACAATGATGAACTGACAGACGGTCAGATATCCGGATTTTTGGTAGCACTGTTGATGAAAGGTGCTACGCTTGAAGAAATAACCTATATTGCCAAAGCTATGAGAGAAAATTGTGTGCCGCTTCGGCCAAAGGTATCATCAGAGATGATGGATACCTGCGGAACAGGAGGGGGACTGAGTACCTACAACATTTCAACAGCTACAGGAATCGTCGCGGCGGCAGCGGGAATTCCCGTAGCAAAGCATGGGAGCCGATCAATTGCCAGCCTGTCAGGAAGTGCTGATGTTTTGGAGGCACTGGGAGTCAACATTAATCTGACACCCGCCCAGGCAGAGCAGCTGATTGAAGAAATCGGGATTGCATTCATTTATGCGCCGCTGTTCCATCCGGTAATGTGTAAAGTACTCCCGCCTGAATCCAATCTTGGAATTAAGACGATTTTCTACACCATCATTGGTCCGCTGATCAATCCGGCATTTGCACCCAGACATCTGCTGGGAGTCTATAAACCGGAGCTTTTGGATCAGGTGGCCTACGTTGCAAGAGAGCTTGGTTATACAAGAACCATGTTCGTACATGGAGAAGATGGTCTGGATGAAATCTCATTGCTTGGAAAAACAAAGATTATAGAATTAAAAGACGGTGAATTCGAAACCTATGAGATTGAGCCGGAGGACTTTGGACTGACGCGCTGCAAACTGGAAGACATCAAAACAGGGACACCAGAGGAAAATGCAGCAACCATCCGTGGTGTCTTCGATGGTTCAATTACCGGGCCTATGAGAGATGTCCTGCGGCTGAATGCAGCAGGAGCTCTGATTATCGGCGATAAGGCAACGGATTTTATAGATGGTATTCAGAAGGTTGCAGAGATCATCGATAGCGGAGCAGCAAATAATAAATTAAAAGAACTTATCGAGAAGTCGAATTCATTTATAATGTAGGAACAGGGCAGGAAAGAAGTTGAATAAAAGATTTACTGGTGAATTAAGAAAAATACAGCAG
>JAQVOT010000017.1 GCA_028702415.1 Eubacteriales bacterium | reverse complement strand
GGACCGCTCTCAATGGCATCAGCACCATAGCGGATACAGAGCGTTCATTTCACAATTCCCCTTTCAAGAAGGTCAGTCCCCGGTTTCTTCCCAAGGCCCTGGGCAATGTTTGCGCATCACAGATTGCAATAGCAAATGATATTCACGGACCGAGCATGACCCTGAACACCGCATGTGCCTCAGGGGGAGATGCCATAGCCCTTGCCGCCATGATGATATCGATGAACATGGCAGATATGGTTGTTGCTGTAGGTGCGGAAGCAGCACTGGAGCCTATAATGATCCAGTCTCTTGCCGGAGCACAGGCACTTTCGCCCAACAATGAGAATCCACGGGAAGCCTGCAGGCCTTTTGATATTGCCAGAGACGGGTTTGTTTCAGGAGAAGGTGCAGGTGCCCTTGTATTGGAAACGGAAGAGCATGCAAAGGCAAGGAAGGCTCATATTCATGCATATCTTGCGGGGTGGGGCAATAATACCGATGCATATCATCCCGTTACACCAAGGCCTGACGGAGAGGGTGAAATCCTCTGCATGAAACAGGCGCTGGAAGTGGCGGGTATAAAACCTGAGCAGATCGGATATATAAATGCCCACGGCACAGCAACAGTCAAGGGCGATATATGTGAAACGGATGCGATGAAAAAAGTGTTTGGCGAAGAAACGGATATTCCCATCAGTTCAACAAAGCCGGCTACCGGTCATATGATGGGTGCCGGCGGGGTTACAGAAGTGATCACTTGCATTCTGGCATTAAATACGGGAATAATCCCCGGCACACTTAACCTCAGAGAAAGGGATCCTCTGTGCAACCTGAACTATGTTGCAGAGAATACCGAAATAAAGGGCAAAGAATACGCCATGTCGAACGCTTTTGGATTCGGTGGACAGAATTCGAGTATCGTGGTGGGAAAGGCGGTGTAATATGAGCAATAAAGGAATGTTCCTGGAAGTATTTGAACATGACTTTACATATATCGAAGGATTTAAAAGAGTCGTGAGAAGACAGCCCGGCAAAGAGGCGATGATAGATCCCATGCAGGATAAGAGCTGGACATACAATCAGCTGAACGAGGATATAAACAGATTTGCAAATGCACTTAATGATTCCGGAGTAGGTATCGGTGATGTTGTTTTGTTTCAGCTTCCGAACTGCCCGGAATTTGTATTTTCATATCTGGCTCCTCAGAAAATCGGCGCAATTGCAAGCCCTGCAAATCCGGGATTTGCGCCGGGAGAATCCCTGGTGTGCCTAAACTCCAGCAGACCAAAGGCGTATATATATGATGAAAAGAATAAAGACAAGGTCTTGAAGGCCCTGGCAGAGGCGGATGAAAAACCGGAGTTGATCATCATGGTTGGCGCAGGCGAACTACCTGAGGGTCATATAAGATATGATGCATTTGTTGATGCTCGGCCGGTGGGGGAGCCGGATACCGATTATGAACCACATATTTACGATGAGGTTAGCAGACTGTACACATCAGGAACCACCGGGAAACCTAAGGGCGTGCCTCTATACAATGCCAATGAAGTATTATCGGCTCATGATGTAATTATGCATTTTCCTATGAATTCAACAGATGTATCCATGAATACCACCGCCTGGTTCCACAGAGGCGGAATTCATTCCGGTGGACCGGTTCCAACATTCTTCGCAGGGGGAAAGGTCGTAATAATGAGAACCTTCCAGCCACTGCTGGCACTGAAATACGTTCAGAAATATGGCGTTACATTTATGATCGGAGCACCTTCTATCATGAAGATGCTGGTGAGACAGCAGGAGATATACGGAGCAGATCTGTCATCTCTCAAGGGTGTTGTTACCATGGGAGCACCATTTGAAAGAGCAGATTGCATAAAGGTACAGGAAGTGCTGACGCCAAATATCTTTAATGGGTATGGAACCACCGAAACATTCTGGAACACATTCCTGAGACCTTATGAACTGCCGGAGATGGCAGGAACTGCCGGGCGGGCATGTACTGACGACGATGTGAGAGTTGTCAAAGTATATGAGGACAGAAGTGCGGAACCCGAAGATACTGTTTCCATGGATGAAATGGAGGTTGGTGAAGTTATTATCCGAACACCTAAATCATCCTATTGTTATTATGATAATCCGGAAGAGGAAGCAGCTAAATACAAAAATGGATGGATGTATACCGGTGATCTTGCAACCTGGGACAAAAACCAGTTTGTGACTATTGCGGGAAGGAAGGACGACATGATTATTTCCAGTGGAGAAAACATTTACCCGGCAATAGTTGAGGAGGCTCTCAATCTGCATCCTAAAGTCAGACAGTCGGCAGTAACCAGCGTACCTGATAAGGTTAGAGGTGAAGCGGTTGTGGCATACATTGTTCCTGAGGATGATGGACTTACGGTTTCCGATATGGTAGAATTTTGTAATGACTCAGATTTTCTGTCAGTGTATAAGAGACCAAGATACTACAGATTTGTCAGGGAGCTACCCATGACAGCAACCGGAAAGCTTCAACATTTTCTGGTAAAAGAGATGGCTCTTTCAGATATGGAAATGGGCCTTCTGAAGCTTGCCATGAAAAAGGAGGTACAGTAGATGTTCGAGACCACTGTAAGGGTACAGTACTTCGATACTGATAAAATGATGATTGTACATCATGCGAACTATATCAGATTCTTCGAAATTGCCAGAACTGAATACCTCCGAGCGGAAGGAATGTCATATTCGGAGATGGAAAAAGAAGATTTTATAATGCCTGTCTTATCCGTTTCTGCAGAATACAAAGAACCTGCGGTTTACGATGAAGAAATTGTAATAGGATGCAGAATAGCAAAGATTTCACATGCATCCATGGAAATAGAATATGAAATAAGAGGCAAGGAAAACGGCAAATTTCATGCGAAAGGCAAGAGCAGACACGGCTTTACTAACCGTGCTCTTAAACCGATTCCATTAAAAAAGAAACAACCTGATATATATGAGTTCCTTACCAGATTGTATGAAAATGAAAAAGATTGAAAATAGGGGGTAACAGGCGGACACGATGAGTAGTTTTTCGAAGAATTTTAACAAAATACTGGCGGAAGCATATCACAGCATTCTTCTGTTGAAAGAAACAAAAAAGAAATACAGTAAAGGTAACTTGTCTTTCAGGGACAGAAATACAATTACTTACCTATCGAACATCGAAGGGGGTAAAAAAATTTCCGATATTGGGGACTACCTTAAGATAAGCAGACCTTCAGCGACCTCAGTTGTTAAGAAACTTGAAAAACTCGGCCTGGTGGAGAAGAGAATAAATCCCTGCAATAAAAGAAGCATAATTGTAACCCTGACCCGGAGAGGAAGATTGTTTTCGGCATTCCAGCACAGATACAGGCAGCGACTTGCTGAAGCTGTATGTGAAGGCTTCTCTGAAGAAGAACAGAAAGCTTTTTATAAGGGCCTGTCCAAACTGAATGAGTTCTTTATAGATAGTATTGAAGAATCGGAAAAAATACACGGTAAGGATAAAGAATAATAGAAAACCTCGGATATTTCCGAGGTTTTCTATTGAATTGCACAGTTGTTTTTCATCAGCTTTCGGTGAACAACCTTACGGTGGACCATTCTCGCCTTTGCAAGCCCCCGGTTGTAAATCTTATAACCCATCTGGCTTGACCAATGATCTTTGGCTTTGGATTTGCGTGTCTCCGGACGTTCAACTCCAGCCGGATGAAGCTCTGATCCCTCCAGGACAGCTGCAATCAGATCGTTGTTGCAGCGAATCTCACGATCGATTTCTGTTGCTGCCATACCGATATATTTTCCCGAATGAGCATCGGTTCCTGCGAAACCCGGCAGTCCGTACTTGGCGGCCAGCTCTGCTGACAGCCTGTTTGAATCCTCACTCTCGCAGGTATTGAACACTTCAACAAAATCCATGTTGTGAATCAGATCGTAGTTCATCAGTCTGAATTTCATTCCTGATGATGAGGCGATACCGAAGGGGTGTGCCAAACCCAGAATTCCGCCGTGGGAGTGCACCACGTTAACCAGCTTGGCGCAGCGCATGCCGCGAATCTTAAGCAGTGGCAGATAAACTCCGTCGGGCATAATTACGAGCATATGACCGGCATCCTTGGTATCGTATTCAATTCCGCATATTACGGTAAATCCTTCATACTGAGGAAGGTGTTGTATTCTGTGCCAGGCCCGGCAACCACGGTAACTGTTGTGGTCTGTAATCATTAAGCCGTCATATCCGAGAATTTTGTACTTGCTCACGTATTCGCTAATCGGAACCTTGGAATCAAAGGAGCCTTCTTTAGTATGACAATGCAAATCAAATTTCATAGAAACTACTCCATTTTTTGCTTTTCTATTCTGGTAATTATATTGCTGTTTACTGTTTGCTTTATTAACAGGATTTATTATAGTACTGCTATGTGTTGTTTTATTGAAGAAGTCAATAAAAGGCAGGCGGGGCCTGCCTTTTTTCTATGTCTTTTTTTGCAGAAACTACTTGCGGAAAGTCATCCATATTCCTACGTAACCAAGTCTGAAGGTGTTTTCGTCCATTATTCTGTAGCGAATTCTGGAGTCGGTTTTCAGGTTAGGCCAGCACAATGGCGGATTAAACTCTTCCTTATCGCAGTTGAGCTGAAGAATACCGATCTTTCCTGTGTCATCTCCCTCCATGGTTCCGGAAATTCCCGGGTTGCCGGTCTCAAAATCATAGAGGTTGAAATTACCGCTGTCTTCAATGCTCAGGGCGTAGAAACTCGTGTCCACATAGTTGCCTGTAGATCTGTCGTCACATTTCCATTCCCCCACAAGCCTTTCGGGAATGGGGCTGCCGCAACCGGCAAGGGTGAATACAAGAATAAATATGATAGCCAAAAGGGCTGTTTTTTTTGCCATATGATTGTCCTTTTTCATAGTCATTTTATAGGTCCTTTGCTAAACATTTATATTCCACTTCATATTTAAAGTATTATAGCATATGTTCGCAGGTTTGTGAAAGAAAAACAAAGGTGAAAAATGCCTTGAAAATTTTTATTAGCACTCTATTGACTTGAGTGCTAAACAGCGTTACAATATGCTCATAAAGGAAAAAAGGTGGTTTAAAAAGGTAGGGGCTTAAGTAAACCACCGTCACATAAAGGGGGATTAACATAATGAATATCGAAAAGTACACACAGAAAGCACAAGAGGCAATTATAGATTGCCAGAATATCGCAGTTGAAGAGGGTCATCAGGCCGTTGATGGGGAACACCTTAACATGGCGCTTCTTCAGCAGAAGGAGGGGCTGATTCCTAAGCTTATTGCCTATGCAGGACTTAATGCAGGGCAGCTTATAGGTTCAGTTCAGGCTGAGCTGGACAAGATGCCAAAGGTTTCAGCCGGCGCGGATCAGATGTACTCCACCAGAAGACTGCAACAGATTTTCGTGAACGCGGAGAAGAAGGCAGCAGAGCTGAAAGACGAGTATGTCAGTGTAGAGCATCTGTATCTGGCACTGCTGGATGAGAGAAATACGCCAAGTGCTCAGATTTTCAAGAGATATGCGATGAGCAGGGAATGTTTCCTTAAAGCACTGAATCAGGTAAGAGGTAATCAGCGCGTTACCTCACAAAACCCGGAAGAAGGCTATGATGCACTTGAGAAATACGGTAGAGACCTGGTTGAAATGGCAAGAGACGGCAAGCTGGACCCGGTAATAGGAAGAGATGCTGAAATCAGACACACCATACAGATACTATCCAGACGTACCAAGAATAATCCGGTGCTCATTGGAGAACCCGGAGTTGGCAAGACGGCGGTTGTTGAAGGACTGGCTCAGAGAATTCTGAACGGAGACGTTCCGGAAGGACTTAAGGACAAGACTATATTCGCACTGGACATGGGGGCGCTTATTGCAGGAGCCAAGTACAGGGGGGAATTTGAAGAAAGACTTAAGGCTGTTCTGAATGAAATCGAAAAATCCGATGGACGTATACTGTTGTTTATCGACGAAATACATAATATCGTAGGTGCCGGCAAATCCGAGGGGGCAATGGATGCAGGAAACCTGCTGAAACCTAAACTTGCAAGAGGTGAACTGCACTGCATCGGAGCAACTACTCTGGATGAGTATCGTAAATACATTGAAAAGGATGCGGCTCTGGAAAGAAGATTCCAGAAGGTGATGGTTGATCAGCCAACGGTTGAGGATACAATTTCAATTCTTCGCGGTTTGAAAGAGAGATTCGAGATCCATCACGGAGTTCGTATCACAGACGGGGCACTTATTGCCTGCGCAACTTTGTCTGACCGGTACATCAGCGACAGATTTCTGCCGGACAAGGCAATCGACCTTATGGATGAGGCGGCTGCAAGAATAAGGACAGAAATTGACAGCATGCCCGCAGAGCTTGATGAGATCTCACGTAAAATCATGCAGCTTGAAATTGAGAAACAGGCTCTTAGCAAGGAAAAAGACAAGGCATCGAACACAAGGCTTAAAGCATTGGAAACTGAACTGGCAGAGCTTAAGGATAAAAGCAATGCCATGCGTGCTCAATGGGAAAATGAGAAGAACGCCATAGCCGAATTAAAGCAGACCAAGCAAGAGCTGGATGAGCTTCGTCATGAGATGGAAGAAGCAGAAAGAAACTATGACCTGGAGAAGCTTGCAGAACTGAAATATGGCAGACTTCCGGAACTTGAAAAGAAGCTGGAAGAGGAACAAGCAAAAGCAGATGCGGCTGAGGAAGCCCGTCTTCTAAAGGAAGAGGTTGGAGAAGAAGAAATAGCGGATGTTGTTTCAGGATGGACCGGAATTCCTGTTGCCAAACTGGTTGAAAGTGAAAGAGAAAAACTGCTGAAGCTAGGTGAGATTTTGCATAAGAGGGTTATTGGACAGGATGAAGCTGTGCAGGCCGTTTCGGAAGCTGTACTTAGAGCCCGAGCCGGGCTGAAGAATGAAAACCGCCCGATTGGATCTTTCATATTCCTTGGGCCAACCGGCGTGGGCAAGACAGAACTGGCCAAGGCTCTTTCGGAAGCATTGTTTGATTCTGAAAGGAATATGATCAGAATCGATATGTCAGAGTACATGGAGAAGCACTCTGTATCAAGACTGGTTGGAGCGCCTCCGGGATATGTTGGATACGATGAGGGCGGTCAGCTGACAGAAGCTGTACGCCGTAAACCTTTTAGCGTTATTCTCTTCGACGAAATCGAAAAAGCTCACCCTGACGTGTTCAATATTCTGCTGCAACTTCTTGACGACGGCAGACTAACAGACAATCAGGGAAGAACCGTGGATTTCAAGAACACAATCGTTATCATGACATCGAATATTGGAAGCAGCTATCTCATTGACGGCATCCGTGAAGATGGCACTGTTGAGCAGGAAGTGAAGGACCGTGTTGAGACTGAAATGAAGCGACACTTCCGTCCGGAATTCCTGAACAGAATTGATGATGTGATAGTGTTCTCGCCGCTGACCTTAGACCAGATTGTTAAGATTATAGATCTGAGTCTTGCAGAGATACAGGCTCGCCTGACTGAGAGAGAGATCACCCTGACACTTACCGAAGAAGTAAAGAAATATATTGCCAGGGAGGCATACGAACATGCCTACGGTGCCAGACCGATCAAACGATATCTGCAGAAGAACATCGAAAACGAACTGGCAGCATTGTTGATTAGCGGAAAGATAAAGGACGGAGATAACGTAACTGTGGATTTTGATGGTGTAAAACGTAAATTTAATGTATAATGTAAACGGCAAAAATGAGTTTTAGGGACGTGTCCGAAAACTCATTTTTGTCGGACTTAAAAAAATTATCTCATGGGAGGCTCTTATGGTTAACAAAGTGACAGATTCTATATACTATATCGGGGTGAACGACCACGACATCAATTTATTCGAGGGGCAGTACATCGTACCTAATGGTATGGCATACAATTCATATCTTATTAAGGACGAGAAAACCGCTGTTTTCGACACAAGTGATAAGAGCAAGACAGATGAGTGGCTTGCGAATCTTGACGAAGCCCTAAATGGTGATAAACCTGCATACCTGGTTGTCCAGCATATGGAACCAGATCATTCCGGGGCAATTAAGGATTTTATTGAAAAGTATCCGGATACGACTGTTGTTTCCAGTGCAAAGGCATTCAAAATGATGGAACAGTTCTTCCCGGGTTTTGAAATATCCAACAGGCTTGAAGCAGCTGACGGAGATACTCTTGAACTGGGGTCTCACAAGCTGACCTTCATTCATGCACCTATGGTGCACTGGCCGGAGGTTATGATGACTTATGAAGCGAGCGATAAGATTCTCTTCTCGGCAGACGGCTTCGGCAAGTTTGGAGCGCTGGATGTGGATGAAGATTGGGCCTGCGAAGCTCGTCGATATTACATGGGGATCGTGGGCAAGTATGGCAAGCAGGTTCAGGATGTTCTCGCAAAGGCAGCTCAGCTTGACATAGCTCAAATATGTCCGCTACACGGGCCGGTGCTTTCTGAAGATATAGGATATTACATGGACCTGTACAATATATGGTCATCATACGGAGTTGAAACAGAGGGCGTTTGTATTTTCTACACTTCTGTTTACGGAAATACAAAGGAAGCAGCTTTGATTCTGGCAGATATGCTTAAGGACAGGGGTGTGGAAAATGTTGAGCTTTCTGATCTGGCAAGATGCGACTGGGCCGAGGCTGTAGAAGATGCTTTCAGATATGACAGGTCTGTTTTTGCGACAACCACTTATTGCGGAGGAATCTTCCCGTACATGAAACATTTCATTCAGCATCTCACCGAGCGCAACTTCCAGAACCGGAGGGTGGCTTTCATCCAGAACGGATCCTGGGCACCGGTTGCGACAAAGATAATGAAAGAAATGCTAGGGAAATCAAAGAATATTGCTTTTGCGCAAAACGAAGTTACGATCAGGTCTGCTCTTGACCACGAAAGCAGAGCGCAGATCGAGGCTCTGGCAGATGAATTGTCAGTGGCACCTGATGCATTTGTGGATGAAGACGCTAATGAAGCTCAGAAAACAGAAAAGTACGTTTGCGGAGTATGCGGATACACGTACGATGAATCAGCGGCGGGCAAGCCTTTCGAGGACCAGCCTGACAGCTACAAGTGTCCATTATGTGGTATGGCAAAAGCTGTGTTCAAAAAGGGCTGAAAAAATCGAATTGATCAGCTGAGTTTGAAAACGGATTCATCGCCTGTTCTGAAACGGCGGATGTACCAGTTGATTAAAAAACTGAGAATGTAATCGTAAAAAATCATCAGTGCTGTGCCTGCGATAATCAGCACAGCTACAGGGTAATCCGGAAAGCTGATGCTTTGGGCGATAACAGTTTTGAAGGCCAGGAGGCCGAATGATAGAATTGCGGCAAAGTATATTACCTTTAGGGTAATCTGCAGAATGCCGCTTTTTATTTTCTCGATACAGTATTTGAGAATTGGATAATAACCGAAGATTGCAATATATGGAATGAGAGCCAGCTTATTTGGGATGAGAATTAAGCCGAGGATGGATGCACCCACGTAAAGGAGGACTGCACCACCAAGGCTATGGCGATTACCATCACGGCTGCCGGTTTCCATAATCATTATCACAGTGAAAAGTGAGCTGATTGCGAACAGTGTCAGTTCGATGCCCGGAACAATGGTTGCTAAAAAAATAAATACTACAGCAAGGGCGAGACAAATCCCGCCCATTGTAATTTTAAATGTTTTCGAATTCCTGTTCATGTTCTTTGAATTGATGCAATTATATGCAATCGCAGCAACAGTCTGCACATATGTAGCATTGGAGTGCCTGGCAGCACATGTCGTCGTTGCCTGTTCTGGAGTAGCCACGGCCCTGGGCCTGGTTTCTAAAAGCATTCCCACGTCCGGCTATGGCCGCGTAGTGACGCTGGAATTCCTGATTATCAGGAGCCATGTTAACTGCGGTCTGGAGATTGTTTACAGCCTCATCGTACCAGCCTTTGCGAGATGCGATTACACCCTTAAGGAAAAACCATTCGGCATTTCTGTTGCCTGAATTGTTAAGTGATGTTTCCGCTGCATTAAGATTTCCCTGATCTATATCACGACGTACGTTCATGAAGGCTGAACTGGCGCTGCCTGACTGGTTGCCACTGTAGCCGGAATCATTGTATCCTGAATCCCCCTTGATGAGCATGTCGTATGCTTTGTTAATCTCCTGCATCTTCTTTTCAGCAAGATCCGCCAGGGGATTGTCGATGTACTTGTCAGGATGATACTTCTTGGCAAGCTTCTTGTAGGCTGATTTGATCTCGGCTTCTGATGCCCCTTGTCTAACTCCTAGTATTTCATATGGATTCATCTTTTTCGTTTCCCTCCAAAACCCTTTCTGTCTTATGATTCATTCCAAAATATATTATGTTCTCTATTATACCTTTATTTTTCTTTATATCAAGCTCCGATGCCTGTTCGGAGATTACCGCCAGATAGTGGTAGAGGTTGAACTCCAGATCCTGACGAATACGGTCCACGAACTCCTTCACGGACTCATTTGCAAAAGCAGATTTGCCTCTCCAATCAAACCGGTAAATCAGAGGATTGTAATTGTCTTCTTGGATGTTCTCTTCAATGTCATCCACCGCATCCATAAGGTATATCCACTTGCCCATATGGTAACCTAATTTTGCGAAGATTTCGTGAAGATTTTCGGCTTCGGAAGTACCGGAATCCTTATAAAGAGTGCGGGCACCCTCACGGAAGATAACCTCGATTATCTTGGCGAAGGGCTCTGCCACCTGATCGATGCTGGCGCATTTTTCATTTTCAAGACCCCCGAGAATTGCCAGATTCCATTCGATTCCTTCGCACAGGTTCGGATGTTTCTGCACAAGCTTTTTGTGAATTCTCCGGTAAAGCTTCAGGGCTGTCTTTGCGCTGATGCTACCTTCGTCGTGAACGTCATCAAGAAGCTTGTACCAGGCCAGAATCAGCATAACATCTCCGGCATATTCGATAGCAGCGTTGCGGATTATGGTCTTTTTCTTAATGTGGTGCACCACACAATGCTCCTGGACGGGGGAGTCCGGAGTATCGTCCAGGGAAGCCAGAAGACAGGCCAGGAAAGCCGCATCATAACTCAGGGTCATTCGCGGCAGTTGACCATAACTGCTACCGATGTACTTGCAGACGCCACAGTAATATCCTTGATAGATTTCATATTCACGGACCTTTAGATCCGGTTTGTAAATCTGTACATAACCTAACATGGGTTTATTTTACCATAAAATGCGAATTATAGTGAGTTTTCGGACACGTCCCCAAAACTCATTTTTGTGAGTTTTGGGGACGTGTCCGAAAACTCATTTGGGGACGTGTCCGAAAACTCATTTTTGCTGAGCTGATGTGTTGACATGTCGAGATAAGATATATAGAATTAAATTTAATGCAAATTGACTTGCATAAACCGGAGAGATCAAAACAGAGTGTAAGGAAAAGTATGGGATACAGTAATGGGAATTGAAAACATCATTTTATTTTTTGGAGGAGTAGCGTTATTCCTGTTCGGGATAACATTAATGGAAGAAGGCCTTAATGAGGTTGCAGGAAGTTCAATGGTGAAACATCTACGGAGACTGACAAGCAATTCCTTTAAGGGCATGCTTCTTGGCGTGGGTGTAACTGCGGTAATCCAGTCCTCCTCGGCCACATCCATTATGACATTGGAATTTGTAAACACGGGCATAATGAAATTCAAACAGGCCGTAAATATAATTCTGGGATCCATCCTGGGAACCAGCATCACGGGCTGGATAGTTTGTCTCTCGGGAATAGAAGCCACAAGAGGATGGGCAGATCTTCTTTCAACAGGTATAATCACAAGTTTGGTTGCCATCGTCGGAATAATACTTCGCAAATCAAAAAAATCCCAGGTTAAACAGCGGACAGGCGAAATTTTGATGGGCTTCGCGGTTCTGATGTTCGGCATGATAACCATAACCTCATCTGTTAAACCTTTTTGTGAAAGCGAAGAGTTTCTTTCGGTTATGACTGCTTTTGCAAATCCTGCACTGGGAATTCTGGCGGGAATGGTTTTCACTGCGCTGATTCAGTCTTCAGCTGTTGCGGTTGGTGTTCTGCAGGCCTTGGCCTTGACCGGAGTTCTGGAATTTTCAACCGCTTTCCCGATTCTGCTTGGAATTGCAATAGGTGGTGCAGTTCCTGTGATTCTTTCGGCACTGGGTGCGAACAGGAACG
>JAQVOT010000016.1 GCA_028702415.1 Eubacteriales bacterium | reverse complement strand
AATTCAATTCGTCTGTCAAGTCAGTAGTATCAAGTTAGAAGAATTAAGCTCTCTGAGTGAATGCTTCGTGTTCTTCTTCTGTTACATATGACTTTCCGGCCAGGCTTGTCTTCATGAGAATCAGGTAGATTATGAAAGCAACTGCAAATGACCATATGTAGTTGATTGAATTTACGAATGTCAAGAATGGTCCGGAAGCACCGAAGTACAAGAGCAGTGGAACAATAAATGCAGCAACCCATGAGATTACAGCAGCCCAGTTTATACCACCTGAGTACCAGTATCTTCCATCTGATCCCTTGAACAGTTCCATTACGTCAACTCTCTGTTTCTTGACGATCCAGTAGTCTGCGATCAGGATAGCAGCGATAGGTGACAGGATTGTTCCATAAGCATTCATCCAAACGAAGTATGCAGCACCGGAACCATAAATCCACCATGCCTGCAGAATGAAGAAGGCAATGAAGATGGTGATAACAACACCCATCTTGTAGCTGATTTTTCTAGGGTTTACGTTTGAAAATCCGTTTGCAGGAGCTACTACGTTAGCAGCTACGCAAGTTGTTATTGTAGCAGCTACAACACCCAATGCAGTAATCAGAACGATTATCTTGTTGTCCAGATAATAGAGAACCATGGTTGGGTCGAACATTGCTTCGCCGAATGCAACCTTTGATGCCTGAGCATAGTATGCACCTACAAAGGCACAGAATGCCATTGGAATAGGCATACCCAGCATCTGGCCCCAGAATTGAGCTTTCTGATTCTTAGCATATCTTGAGAAGTCAGGGATATTAAGTGCCATTGTGGCCCAGAATGCGATATTACCCATCAGACCTGACAGATATACATAAGCCATACCGCCGTTCTGTGCGATAAGACCAGGGTCGCTCTTCATGTTCATTACTTCCCAGAATCCCATGCTATCCTTAACAAGCAGGAATGACCAGATCAGCAGAGCAATCATTACGATGATCAGAATTGGACCACCCCAGTTCTGGATAATCTTGATTTTGTCCATTCCGTTGTAGGCAACCCAGCCAACAAACAGAATAAATATTACGTATCCAATAAACTGTCCGGCCATTACAGGTGTCATGCCACCCCATGAAGGGAGGTTCATAATCCAGTTCTGGTCGGCAAACTTGCTAAAGAATACACCGAGAATAGCGCCAACTGCGCCGCCGCCTACCCATGCCTGTACTGAAGTCCAACCGCAGGCGGTCAGTGCTCTCAGCAGTGCCGGGATGTGTGCTCCGAGGGAGCCAAATGTCAGTCTGGCAAACAGTGGGAATGGGATACCATACTTAGTACCAACATTTGAGTTCATCTGAATTGGAATCAGGATGATCAGGTTACCCAGTGCTACGTTCAGAACTGACAGCCATGGGGATACGCCCATGCCGATAAGTCCAGATGCCAGTGACAGGGATGGGATACAAATTGACATACCAACCCAGAGCATCGTGATGTTGTAAGTAGTCCACTTTCTTTCAGCAACTGTTGTAGGTGACAGGTCTTCGTTATAATAACTTGATCCCGCCAGCTCGGCTCTCGCCTCATCGCTGAGTTCCAGTAGGCCATTACGTTCAACTTGTGAATAAGTTGCCATAAAACACCTCCGTTCAAAATGTGTAATAAAAATAACAACTAAATTATACTCTATATATGCAAAAATGTAACTAGTTTTTGTCCAGAAAAATGAGGTATTTTGGATATTTTATTCTGCGCTATTTATTTTAATGAAAAATACGCATATTAGTTAAAAATTAAATGGTTTGACAGCAAGAATGTAATCAAATACTATTATATAATACGTAAATAGGGGTAAATTGGCAGCAAGACAATTACATAAAAGTGTTAGTGCTTTAAAATAATAAACAAAAAATCAGTGAATAACGTAAAAAAAAACCACACAATAATATAATAAATAATCAAAGGAAAATATGATAGAAAACAGGCAAAGAAACAGCAAAAAACCCGCCATGAAATTCAAAGGAATTTCAAATGAAAAAGCTACGGAAATACTGGACATTCTTCGAGATGAATACCCGGATGCCGGTTGTGCTCTGCATTTCAGAAATGCCTACGAACTGATTGTCTGCGTGGTTTTATCCGCTCAGACCACCGATGTTAGCGTTAACAGAATCTCGGAAGAACTCTTTAACAGGTATCCTGATCCTGAGAGCCTGGCAGATGCGTCTCAGGATGATGTGGCTGAAATAATCAGGACGATCGGTATGTACAGGACCAAGTCAAAGAATATCATTGCACTTGCAGGAGCTCTGTGTGAAAAGCACGGTGGCCGAGTTCCGGAAAATTATGATGAACTGGTTAAACTGCCCGGAGTGGGAAGAAAGACTGCCAATGTGGTACTGGCTGTAGGATTCGGGCAACAGAGGATTGCGGTGGACACCCATGTATTCAGGGTTTCAAGAAGAATAGGACTTGCAGGTAATGATGCAAAAAGAAAAGGCAGCGAAACAAAAGGAGCCGGTTCGGCTAAAGCTGCCGGTTCCGCTGAGGTTCTGGCAACAGAACTGGAGCTCATGAATACTCTGCCGGAAGACAGATGGACGGAAGCACATCACAGCATATTATGGCATGGCAGGAAATGCTGCACTGCCAGAAACCCGAAATGTGATGAATGCGTAATAAAAAAACATTGCAGAAAAAACATATAACAGGAAGAGATATCAAGTAGAAACATATAAAACAGGCCATGCAATCCCAAAATGGAAATACAGGGCCTGTTATTTTGACATTATTATCTGGGGCAATTTGCCTCTTGGAATACTATTCCAGGATTCTCTGCCGGATAACACCCGCAACCTTCAGGTCAACCTGCCTGTCTTCAAGATCAGCCAGGATGTATGTGTATCCTCCCCTAGCTCCTGATGCTGCATTAAATAATTCAAATTCAGCGAGCTTTGCCATAACGTCAGCGGCAGCATTTGATTTGCAGATTACTGACAATCTTCTGCCGGTACGCTTGCCCAGTGATACTCTTGGCATATTAACAGCGTTTATGATGTTTCCGTTTTCGATGTAATCCATCACCTGGCTAACTGCCATTGCCGCACAGTTATCTTCTGCCTCGGCTGAAGAGGCTCCAAGATGTGGCAGAACCACAATTCCGGGGTGCTCAGCATTCAGAACTGTATCGTCTGCGAAATCTGTAACGTACCTGGCAATTTTACCGGATTCCAGAGCAGCCAGAAGGTCATCATTATTCATCAGCTTGTCACGAGCGAAGTTCATGAACATAACACCATCTTTCATCTGTGTGAAAGCTTCTGCGTTCATCATTCCCTTTGTGGCATCATTTGCCGGTACATGTATTGAGATGTAATCGCACTGGGGATAAAGCTCAACAAGATCATTTACTACAGAAATATCAGGGTTTAAAATTTCGCGAACCTCATCAGTCAGAAAGGCATCATAACCGATTACATCCATTCCCAGATTTATTGCAGCATCGGAAACCATTCTGCCGATAGCACCAAGACCAATGATACCCAGAGTCTTGCCGGCGATTTCAGTTCCGGCGAACTGACCCTTGCCTTTTTCTATCTGCTTGCCAACACCTTCACAGCCCTTAAGCGTCCCTGCCCATGCAAGGCCTTCAGGGACATTACGGGCGGCCATAATCATTCCGCATATACACAGTTCTTTAACCGCGTTAGCATTTGCTCCCGGGGCGTTAAAAACAACGATCCCCTGCTCAGTACATCTGTCTACAGGAACATTGTTTGTTCCCGCTCCTGCTCTTCCTATTGCCAGCAGGTTATCGGAGAACTCCATTTCATGCATGTCATAACTTCTCAGAATAATGCCATTTGCTTCATTTGCATCCTCAACCAGTACATAATCGTCAGTCAGTTTATTTAGACCTACCGGCGAGATTTTGTTGAAAGTTCCAATCTTGAACATTTAGTCACCTCATTATTTTATTTCATTCCGATAACTCCGGATTCAATTATTTATCTTGGATATTCTAACATATTTTAGTGGTGTTTATCCACCAAAAAACAAAGATAATCCAAAACCGGTTCAATGAGGTTTGTGATATAATGTCAACTGGAAAGGTGCAGAAAATGAAGACGATAAGATGGTTTATCATTAACATATTGCTTATTACAATGGTACTCTCCGGTGCAGTATCCGTTTTTGGAGTTGCCCACAAAGCTGAGGAGCCACCTGCCCTTGATGCCACATCAGCTATTATGATGGATGCTGATACAGGTGAGATTCTGTATGAAAAGAACGCCTACGAGAAGAGGGATCCTGCCAGCATAACGAAGATATTAAACTGTCTGGTGGTGCTGGATACACTTGACATGGATCAGGAGGCTACAATCGGATATAATCCTGAAAGCAGGGGCACTACAATGGATCTTGAAAAAGGGGAGACTCTGAAGGTAAGGGATCTGGTTTATGCCATGATGGTCTGGTCGGCAAACGATGCAGCTGAGGCACTGGCTGGAATTGCAGGAGGGGACATCGAAACCTTCTGTGGCATGATGAATGACAGAGCCGCAGCCTGTGGGGCAAAAGATACCAGGTATAACAACCCTAACGGTCTTAATATGAACAAGGTAAATAATATTACCACAGCATATGATATTGCCAGGATTGCAGCAATAGCAATGAACAATCCTGAATTTGCAAGAATAGTAGAGACGGAATATCTCAGCATACCTGCCACAAACAAGCATAAGCAGAGGCAGGGCAAATCAACAAACAGATGCATAAGTGACAAAAAAAAGACTGTAGAAATAAACGGCGAAGAAGTGCCATTAAAATACAAAGGCTGCAAGGGGATAAAGACCGGGTATTCCAGCACGGCGGGGGACTGCTACTGCGGATATGCCACAAGAGGCAAAACCAGCCTTATTGTTGTGGTGCTTAATGCTTCACATGAAATACCAAAATACATTGACACCATCAATCTGTGGAATTACGGATTCGAAAACTTCAAGACATATCATGCTGCCCGGGTTAGTGATGTAATAGGACAGCAGCCTGTTAAACGGGGCAGCCTGAGATCGGTTGACATTGGGGTCAGCAGAAATCTGGCCATGACAGTTCCGAAGAACTACAAGGCATCCGAAAAGGTAACTGTTGAAATAAGGCTTGATGAAGAAAAGGTAATGGCACCGGTCAGCAGAGGAGATGTTCTGGGAGAGGCGGTTGCTATTGACGAGAATGGCAAAGAACTTGCAAATCAGGAAGTGATCTCACTTGAAGATGCCAAGGAAGGCGCAATACTCTCACACATTGGAATTGCAGATGAAGACATACCTTTATTGTTAATTGCTTTGGCTGTTCCGGCTGCAGTCTTTATCCTGTTGAAACGCAGAGAAAGGAAAAAGCAGAACCGTCAGCGGAGAAAGGCCCGAATAAAAAGAGCAGTTCGTCGTCAGGAACGACAAAGAGAGAGGGAGCCCTTCGCATATTACGGCAGAGAAACTGCACGGGCAGTCAGAGATAAAGAAACCGAAGAGGAGAAAAATAACAGACAGGGCAGAGTATAATAATGTTTGATATCAAAGAGAATCTTAAAAAACTTCCGGACAGTCCCGGAGTATATCTGCATAAAGATAAACTTGGCAACATAATTTATGTTGGCAAAGCTATTAGCCTGCGCAATCGTGTGAGACAGTATTTCCAGTCACAGAAGAACATGCCGCCGAAGGTTCGCAGTATGGTGGAGAATATTGCCGAGTTTGAATACATCAGGGCAGGAAGTGAAACAGAAGCTCTTATTCTGGAGTGCAATCTGATAAAAAAATATCGCCCCAAGTACAATGTGCTTTTAAGAGACGACAAGACATACCCCTACATAAAGATAACAAATGAAGAATGGCCACGTGTTATCAAGACCCGGATTGCGAAAAAAGACGGGGGGCAGTATTTCGGTCCATATAGTGATGCCGGCGCAGTGAACAGGATGGTAGATCTGCTGAACGCCAGCTTTCGCCTCAAGAGATGTAATGCGGTTGCCTTCGCCAAAGGCTTCAGACCCTGCTTGAATTACCATATCGGCCAGTGCCCGGGTATCTGCACCGGACTTGCATCTAGGGATGATTATAATCAGGCGGTCCGTGGAGCAACGGATTTTCTCAGGGGTCACGACGTTCCACTTATAAAAGAGCTGAATGCCAAGATGCAGGAAGCGGCGGAAAAACTGGAATATGAGCTTGCCGCAGAGTACAGGGGATATATTGAAGCGGCAAAGGCATTGTCCGAAACACAGCGCGTGGTTTTGCATCATTCCAGTGAAGCCGATATTGTGATAACAATGAACAGCAAATCGGCAAATCAGGAGTCTTTCGCGGTGGTTTTTACCCTTCGTGATGGTAAGCTTGTGGGAAGAGAAACATTCCTGCTGGATGCCGCAGACTCTATAGATACATCTGACAGGCAGATTATAACTACATTTATCAGACAGCATTACGGAAACGTGCCAAACCTACCAAAGGAAATTCTGGTGGATATACTTCCAGAGGATCTGAAAGCAACAGAGGAATTTCTTAAAGAAGGCGCAGGACACAGAGTACGTATTCTAAAACCCGAAAGAGGTGAGAAGAGAGCTCTTCTCAAGCTTGCCCTTCGTGATGCGAAGGAATTGGCTCTCACGATTGAAACAAGATCAAAAGCTAGCCGAGAGAGAAAAGAGAATCTGGGAAAAGAAATATGGAATTTATTTGTTGAAATGAACCGGGAGTCAGGCAACTATGACGGACGGGAATTCAGAATCGAAGCATATGATATTTCCAACACAAACGGAGTGGATACTGTGGGGGCCATGGTGGTGTTCCAGGGCTTGAAACCCGATAAAAGCGGATACAGAAAGTTCAAGGTAAGAACCGTTAAGGGCCAGGATGACTATGGGTCCATGGGGGAAGTCCTCTCCAGAAGATTCCTGCGGGTATTCAGTGGAGATGATAAGTTTACGGTTCTACCGGACCTGATTTTCATGGACGGAGGTAAGGGACATGTAAGTACGGCACTTCAGGTGATAGAGAACACCGGCTTTGATATTCCTGTTGTTGGAATGGTTAAGGACGACCACCACAGAACCAGAGCACTGGTATACAGGGTCATGGGAGAAGAGGAAAATTGGCGGGAAATTGATCTTTCAGGAAGGCCTTTGCTTTATAAATACATAGGAACTGTTCAGGAAGAAGTTCACAGATTCGCAATTGAATATCACCGTAAATTGAGAAATAAAAATGCTGAAAAATCCGTGCTTGATGAAATTCCGGGAATCGGCCCCGCAAGAAGGGGGGCTTTACTTGAGCAATTTGGCAGCGTGGAAAAAATCAGAAAGACAGCATCAGAAGCTGATGGCAGGAAAAAGCTTGCCGAAGTCAGCGGAATGAACATTTCCGCGGCAGAGAATATAGTAAAGTTTTTTGGAGGGATCGGTTGAAGGAAGATACTTTAATATCCTGCTGATAACTGTGAATTCCGACGCAAAAGCAGAAAAATCCGGTTGAGTTTTCAGGGTCTTAATGATATAGTTACGATAGTAAAAGAAAAGGAGAAATATAATGACAGAAGATAAAGAATTATACGGATATGAAGAAGAGGATATAATTACACTGGAATATGATGATGGCACCGAAGAAGAATGCGGTGTTGTAGGAATATTTGATGTTGAAGGTAAGGATTACATTGCACTGAACCCTCTCGGAACAGGAGAGGTTTACATCTATGGTTATAAAGAATACGAAGAAGACTATGAACTAATTGATGACCTGACAGATGAAGAATTTGAAAAGGCCACCAAGGAATTTGAAAGTCTTATTGATGAGGAACTTGTTGAAGCATAAACGCTAATAATAAAGATGACAACATAAGGGTATATGAACTGACCCCCAAAAGTCTTACTTTTGGGGGTCACCTAATAGTTGTCATCTTTTTTGTTGCTGAAAATCCGCTTAAGCACCGAAGAGAAGGGATTCCATATCATAAAGCCCCGGTCTCTTAAGGATTAGTTTGCGGGCTGCACCGATTGCTCCGTCTACAAGGATCTGACGGCTGCCTGCTTTGTGGGTGATTTCGAAAACTTCATCATTGCCGAAGAAATCAACTTTATGTTCGCCGGTAACAGTCCCACCGCGAAGAGCATGGATGCCGATTTCTTTTTTTGATCTGACCCCACAGTTCCCGCTTCGGCCATCAACTCTCTTGTAGTTTCCCTCAGGGTCGATGGCATCTGCCAGAGACTTGGCTGTTCCGCTGGGAGCATCGACCTTTTTGTTATGGTGGGTCTCGGTTATTTCTATATCCCAGTCTTCAAGTGCTGTCGCCACCTGTGGCAGAAGGTGCATGAAAAGGTTTATTCCCAGAGAATAATTTGATGCCCATAGTACGGGAACGCCATGCCCTTCCGGGCCCCCGCATTCTGCCAGATCAGCCAGAGCCTTATGCTGCAGAGCAGTCATGTTTGTGGTTCCGCTAAGCAGAGGGGTGGCCGTACGGGAAGAATATGCGATAACCTGATCTGTAAAGGAAGGGTTGCTGAAATCCATAATTACATCCGCAACTTTCTCCAATGTTTCCAGCATAGTACTATTATCCAGGTCTATTCTGGCAACCACCTGATCCCCGGCAGAGGTCAGGGTTTTTTCAATAAGTTTACCCATTCGGCCGTAGCCGGTAATCATGACTTTCATAACAAATGTCCTTTCTGTTTCTTTAGATGATGCCGAGTTTCTTCATTTCAGCACGGAGAATTTCCCTGTTGGTATCTGTCATTTCGCAGAGAGGCATCCTGTAGCCACCGACTCCCATACCGGCCATGTTCATGGCTTCCTTGATAGGAATAGGGTTAACCTCAATGAAGAAGTCATTGATAAGTGCCATATATTCAATCTGCATGTCTATGGCATGCTGAACATTTCCTTCCAGGAATGAATGAGTCATTTCAACTGTCTTTTCCGGTTGCAGGTTTGCCCATACGGAAATACAGCCTGAACCACCTAGAGCCATCATAGGAATGGTAATGTCGTCATTTCCACTCCAGATACTAAAGTCCATGCCCTGGGTTGATTTTGCAAGTTTGGCAACATAACTCATGTCTCCGGAGGCCTCCTTCACACCTGCGATGTTGTCCTTCTTCGCCAGTTCAGTCATAACATCAACAGGGATATTCACACCTGTTCTTCCCGGGATGTTGTAAACCACAACCGGAATATCTACAGAATCTGCCACATCCGCAATGTGGTGGTAAAGACCGGCCTTGTTGGCCTTGTTGTAGTATGGCGAAATGCAGAGCAGAGAGTCAACTCCTGCATCGGCAAAACGCTTTGCCTTTTCGAAGGACGTTCGGGTACAGTTGGATCCGGCATTGGCCATGATAGGTACTCTACCTTTGCATACTTCCAAGCCTCGTTTTACTATTTCAAAATCCTCCTCAGCTGTGAAAGTAGGAGATTCACTGGTGGTCCCCAGAAGAAGAATCGCATCCGTCTTAGCCGCAATATGGAACTCCAGAAGCTCCTCGAGCTTATCAAAATTAATGCTTCCATCTTCTTTAAGTGGGGTAATCAGCGCTACCATTGATCCCTTAATATCAAACTTCTTTGCCATTTTGCATCTCTCCTTTCATAATAAACGTGCTGACAGCCTATCTGGCAAGCTGTCACCCTTAGAGCATTGATTTCCGAAGTACTTCAGGCGATTTAGGACTGAGCATTGCCGGCGGAATATCCAGAATAGATTTGGCACCCTTCATTTCTTCAAGGGACATTCTGTATGTTGCACGGGCTACTGCCACCAGCACGCTTGCAGTGAATTCAGGGTTTGATTCAAGTTGGAGTTTATACTCAACTACGTGGCTATTCTCACTCTCAAGGCCAGTGCGTCCGGTCCTGATAACAAAACCTCCATGAGGAATTCCGCTGTGATCGCGGGCCATGGTTTCCTCATCGATAAATTTAACGGTTGTATCATAATCGACAAAATAGTTTTTCATTGTGACGATTTCTTCTGTAATAACTTGCTCATCGGCACCATCCTCTGCAACTACATATACCAGCCTCGTGTGCTTCTCCCGTGTGGAAAGTTCGGGAGCGCTGCCGCTTCTCACAGCAGCAAGGGCTGAGTCAACAGGTATAGTATACTGACGGGCATCCAGAACTCCCTCTATTCTGCGAACCGCATCCGAGTGGCCCTGACTCACGCCTTTGCCCCAGAATGTATATGTTTCACCTTCAGGCAGAATGGATTCCGCATATACCCTGTTGATCGAAAACATACCCGGATCCCAGCCCGCAGAAATCACTGCTGTGGTGCCCGCATTTCTGGCTGCGGCATCCACCTTTTCGAAATGCTCAGGTATTCCGGCATGAGTATCAAAGCTGTCAACAACATTGAACATAGCGGCATATTCCGGTGTCTGCCAAGGCAGGTCGGTTGAACTCCCGCCACAGATAATCAGTACATCGATTTCAGAACGGAATTTTGTGATTTCATCCGCCTTGTAAACGCCGGCTGTTTCAGTAAGAATCTTCACATCATCAGGGTTTCTTCTCGTGAATACAGCCACAAGCTCCGTGTCCGGATTCTGCTTAAGGGCGCATTCCACACCTCGCCCAAGGTTCCCGTATCCCATAATACCAATTCTAATCATTTTTTGACTTCTTTCCGAATCCGTTTTCTGACAGGTTCTAAATGTATTTATCATATATATTATCATTATACTACAAAAACACAACATATTATGCATCATCTTGAAAAAATTGATATAATATGAACATTAAAAAGGAGGAGTGAAGATGTTAAATTTTCAGATGCTGGCAACAGCTAAAAAGTCAAAAGAAAAGTTTATGGCAAATCACCCCGGAATTCAGCCATTTCTGGATGAGGTTAATGCTAAAGGATTCTACGAAGGGCAGGAGATTGCCATCGCGGTAAGATATCCGGACGGTACGGAATACAAGACGGATGTTAAGGTAACAGATGAGGACCTGGATATGATCAACATGCTGAAAGGACTTATGGGTTAGCACGTGAGCCGGCAGGGAATTCGCCTGATATACCACGAATTTATTTTGTCTTTTAAGGGTAAGTGGTCTATAATATAACCTGTATGTTTATTGCCAATAATAAGAAGTATAGGAGTATAGATGATACTGGCGGAATTACTCGAAGAGTTAAAATATGAAGTTGTTTCAGGTGATTTGAATAAGGAAGTCAGTGAGATAGTACTGGATTCCAGAAAGGCTGATGAAGGATGCCTGTTTGTGTGCATACGGGGAGCAGTAGTGGATGGCCACAAGTTCGCCCGGGATGTTGCAAAAGCAGGAGCAGCTGTTCTTGTGGTTGAGGATGAAAGCTGTCTTGTGGGAATTGCCGGGGAAATCGATCAGGCACTAACGGTAATAAAAGTGTCCGATTCCAGATACGCTCTGGCATGCATTTCAGCTGCATGGTTCGGGCATCCGGCGAGAGAACTTAAGACAATAGGAATCACAGGAACTAAAGGCAAGACAACCACCACTTACATGGTCAAATCCATTCTGGAAAAAACCGGACATAAGGTGGGACTTATCGGAACAATAGAAGTTACATGGGCAGATATAAGCATACCCGCTGCAAATACAACTCCTGAAAGCTATCTGGTTCAGAAGTATTTCAGACTGATGGCAGACGCAGGATGCGATGCAGTGGTTATGGAGGCTTCATCTCAAGGATTCATGCTTCACAGGACTGCCGGATTCACCTTTGACTATGGCATTTTTACCAATATTGAACCGGATCACATCGGGCCTAACGAACACAGAGATTTCGAGCATTATCTGGATTGCAAGAAGGTTCTTCTAAGACAATGCAGGGTCGGCATCATAAACAGAGATGATGAACATTTTCACCGTATCGTGGATGGAGCGGAGTGTGAAATAGAAACTTATGGAATCGGACAGTTCAGGACAGATTTTGCACAGAAGGATCTGAGAGCAGAGAATATGGAACTCGTATCGAGGCCCGGATATCTGGGAATAAAGTACGATGTGAAGGGTATGATGGATTTCTCTGTTGAGATCGATATCCCGGGAAAGTTCAGCGTATACAATTCCCTGACGGCCATAGCAATCTGTCGACATTTCGACGTTGAACCTGAGACCATTGTTACCGCCCTTAAGGATGTGCAGGTTAAGGGGAGGGTTGAACTTATAAATGTAAGTGATGACTTTTCGCTGATGATCGATTATGCCCACAATGCCATGGCCCTTGAGAGCCTGTTATCAACTCTTCGGGAGTACAAACCCCACAGA
>JAQVOT010000204.1 GCA_028702415.1 Eubacteriales bacterium | reverse complement strand
AAGTCCTGTAAGCTTCTCTGCGATAAGAGGGTCCATTCCTTCCGGAGCACCCTTAGGGAGCTCTTCAACTCCGTAGTTCAGAATATAGCCCACATTTGACAGTTCACCGCCGCCTGGAATCAGTTTAACGCCCTGTGCTGCCATGAACGGAACACCAAGAAATACACCTGCAATAAGGGCAGGAAGTGCCGGCATCTTGGTTATTACGGCTACGATTACGAATACAGGTGGGATCAGGAACAGAATTCCTACAGTGTAGTTAGCCGAGATAGTATCCAGCATAGCATCTACTGTTGAAGTGTCGGCTGCACCACCCTTTTTAGTGAAGCCCAGAATCAGATAAACGATTTCTGCGATAATCCATGATGGAGTTACTGTCCAGACCATGTGCTTGATATGATCGAACAGTGTTGATCCTGCTACTGCAGGAGCCAGGTTTGTTGTATCGGACAGCGGTGACATCTTGTCTCCGAAGTATGAACCGGATACGATTGCGCCTGCGGACATTGCTGCAGGGAAACCCAGTGCAGTTCCGATACCCATAAGTGCAACGCCCATTGATCCTGCTGTGGACCATGATGAACCGGTTGCCAGTGATACGATGGAGCACAGCAGACAAGCTGTGAACAGGAATACGCTTGGAGCGATTACCTTGATTCCATAGTACATCATTGTAGGGATAACGCCGCCTGCCATCCAAGAAGCGATCATGGCGCCTACTACTGCCAGAATCAGCATTGCCTGCATTGATCTGTTAATAGCAGCCAGGATACCCTGTTCCATGTAGGCCCACTTCCAGCCATTAATTAATCCGATTATGCCAGCTGTACAAGCTGCCAGAATCAGTCCGATGTGTGCTTCGCCGCCGTTGTCGCCCATAACGTTCCAGAACAGGAACACAATCATGGCCACGATAACGAGGACACACTGCCACATAGGTACTTTTCTACCCATAATATAGTCCTCCTCATAATAATGTGATAATTACGAATACGAACCTATCAATGTGCGCATAAGATTAATATGATAGCAAAAATAAATGCGTCACTAAATCCGTACGTTAAAAACATATAGTATGTAAATAGTTGACGCAATCCACCTAAAGTGCTAATTTAGAGTATAAAAAAAGTAGCACTTCAGTACTACTTTGATCTAAGCTTTGAAATTTCAACATAAAATGGACATCTTTGCCAAATGCTCAATCATTTTCCTACCATGATTTTTCATCTTCTTCGACCTGTATTTGCTCGCCATTCACAATACATACAGCCTCAACTCTGTTCTTTATATCCATTTTTCTGAAAATATTATAGATATGCGTTTTCACTGTGCTCTCCGACAGGAAAAGCCGGTCAGCTATTTCCTTATTGCTTTTGCCCTGGTAAATAAGTTCAAGAAGTTCCCGTTCTCTCCTTGTAAGGCCGAAATCAGCACATGTCTTGTTAATCCGATCCTCCAGCCTTGTCCTCGCAAGAATTATTTCTTCAACATCTTGCCCGTAGAAAGTCGTCTTAAAACCTGCCTTGTATACATATAAGAGAGTTGAGGCCGCAATCGCCAGCCAGAACACTATCGTCATATCCATCGGTTCCCTTATGAATTCACTGTTTCCCCAGTAAACTGAGGTTTCACTCCAGAAATATGATATGTAGTTCCAAAGAATCAGCGCAGTAGATAAGGCTATAAAGTATAGATTTCGTTTATCATTTCCAACTGCCGCATAGATTATGTGTGCAACTGACACCGCCAATGCTCCAATTATGATGATAATGTCTGTCATTAGCAAAAGCCATTTCATCGTGTAGAAATATTCGGCAGTGGTAGATACTGTGAGGATAAGCCACAGGCCCGCATAAAACAGTATATAGTTTTTTACTATTCGACCAAGGAGTTTCAGAGATTCCTTCTTCATTATCTTTTCCTGAACAACTACCCAGGTGTAAAAGGAAAGGGCTATCAGGGAGTTTCCTATTCGCATTATCTCCGTGCTGGAAAAAATACCTATAACGTAGTTACAGTAATATATGCACATGTCATACATACATACTACAAAGAGTCCGATGATAAACACCAGCATTGCTCTATTCTGTTCAGTTTTCTTTTTACTCCTTATTAGCATGCAACATGTAAATGACGCTCCAAGCAAGACCACACAGGCAAGATAAAGGAATAAAATTGCAGATTCAGAAAACATAGTTTCCCCTTATTTCACAAATGCATCATAAATTGCCTTAATTGCTGTTTCGAAATCTTTTTCTTCTACACCAACGATAATGTTCATTTCACTGGAACCCTGGTCGATCATACGCACGTTAACTCCGGCCTCTGCTAATGAATTGAACAGCATGGCTGAAGTACCTTTTCTTGCCGACATTCCGGCTCCAACAGTAGCTATCAATGCCATATCATGAAACACCTCAAGGGTTTCCGGCTTTAACTGGTTTTCCATTTCCTCAACTATTTCATCCAGCTTGCCATTTATCATTTTTTTGTCAAGAACAACCGACATTGAATCGATCCCTGTTGGCAGATGTTCTATTGTAATATCGTTGTCTTCCATAATGCCGGCCAGCTTCCTGATGAATCCCTTTTCCCGTGCCATATGACTTTTGTAAATACCTATTACGGTGAAGCCCTTCTTTCCTGCAATGCCGGAAAGTATCTGGTCCGGATCGATCTGTGGATGAGAAGTTATCATGGTTCCGGGATCATCCGGCTTGTTGGTATTTCTGATGTTTATTGGAATATCAGCCACCTTGGCCGGATATATTGCATCCTCATGCAGGACCGATGCCCCCATGTATGAAAGTTCTCTCAGCTCCATGTATGAAATGGATTTAATTGGCTTCGGATTATGTACAATTCTCGGATCTGCCATAAGGAAACCAGAAACATCAGTCCAGTTTTCATATACATCAGCTTTCATTGCTCTGGCAACCAGTGCCCCTGTAATATCTGAGCCACCTCTTGAGAATGTCTTGATACTGCCATCAAGTTTTTCTCCGTAGAACCCCGGAATTACAGCTCTCTCGCAGCTCTCAAGCACTCTTATGATTGAATCATTTGTAATATCCTCAAGGAACT
>JAQVOT010000203.1 GCA_028702415.1 Eubacteriales bacterium | reverse complement strand
CTCCTGAAGATCTATGGGTTTCAAGAAAACAGCCTGTATCCATAATCGAACATATGTCCCATACCATACAACACGAGGAGATTTATAGAGTTTATCATGGGGAAAGGAAGAAAGTCAGTGAGTTGGCGGAGTCTCACCATGTTTTCCGTCTCACGATATAGGATTGAAAAATCCTTCTGCCGGCCGCGCTGTAGTATCTTGTATTACAAATGCCTATTCCGCTGATTCCGCCATGCAATTCCGGAGGAAGCCGCCACTCTGTTCCGGTTCAAAGCGCCAGGGCATTCCGGTTGATTCCGCCACCCCTTGTCGGAGCATAGCGACGCTGGCTTTTAGTTCTTTCTCATAGACACTTTTTCAGGTCAAGCCGGCAAATTTTTTTCTCATGGATTCTCCTTTCATAGACAGGCTTATTTTATGGGCATTATGGATCAATCTGTCGAGGATGGCATCAGCAATGGTGGGATCACCGATTTGTTCATGCCAATGTGCCACGGGAAGCTGACTAGTGACGATAGTAGAGGCATGTCCATGCCTTTCTTCAACAACTTCCAGAAGGGCTCTACGTTCGGCGTCGTTCATGGGAGCGAGCCCGAGGTCATCGATGACCAGGACATGGGTCTTAGCGAACTTATTAATAGTTTTACCGTAGCTTCCATCTCCCTGGGCTAGAGTCATTTGATATGAGAACTTGGGAGCACGGATGTAAAGAGCACGGTATCCTTCCCTGCAGGCCTTGTTGGTCAGGGCACAGGCAAGGAAGGTTTTTCCCGTCCCGGTAGGACCGGTGATGATAATGTTGTGGTGACGTTTGACCCAGTCGCAGGAGATAAGGCTCATCATAACGGATTGATCGATTCCCCGTGGAGTTTTGTAGTCTATATCCTCTACGCAGGCATTGAGCTTCAATTGGGCGTTTTTCAGATAACGGTCCATGCGGTTGTTTTCCTTCCAAGTCCACTGATGATCTACAATGAGACCGAAACGCTCTGCAAAGGAGAGCTTATCCATATCCGGCTGATTGAGTTGATCGGCAAAAGCCTCTGCCATGCCCGTCAGTTTCAGTTCATAAAGCCTGCTCATGGTCTGTTGATTAAGCATGGGTTGCCTCCTCTTGCTGGTAATATTCCTTGCCGCGGATGTTGTAATGGATGATTGGTTTTTTGGGAGTATGAGTTTCCGGCAGATTCTGTTTGTCAAGATTGGTTTTCAGGATCGATTCGACGCTTTTATAGCTGTAGGCTTTCAGAATCAGGGCGCGACCGCAGGCGGACTCCACTCGTTCGGGCGAATAACGTTTCGCCATCCTCATGATGCCCAGACAAGCACGGAAACCTTGTTCCGGATGTCTGCGATTTTCAATAATACAGGCAGCCAGTTCTCTGGTATTGGGGCCATTTTTACCTGCCCAATCCAAAATACGTGAGGGTGTCCATTCCAGATATTTTTGGTGTGCTTTGGGCATGTGTTCCGCCAATGTGATATGTGCGCCTCTTTTGTAACTTCTCATGTGGGTGGCAACACGGCGGTTTTTAAACAACGCTTCGATAGTAGTTGCCGTGAAGCGGACATCCAACTGCTCTTTTACAAGTTGATAAGGCACACTGTAGTAGTGTCCATCAAGCTCGATATGATAATCGATGTTGACCCGCACTTTCTTCCATTCGGCGTATTCATAGGGAATGACAGGAAGGGGTTTTAAAGCTGGCCGGTCAATAGTTTCATAAAGACTCTTACGGCTGCCTTCCATTTTCTGGAACTTTCGAGAGTTGAGTTCCACAAGCTTTTCCGCAATGACTTTGTTTAATTCTGAGATGCTGAAGAAGGCATGATTACGCAGGGCAGCCAATATCCAACGCTCCGCGACAAGCACCGCCGACTCTACCTTGGCCTTATCCTTAGGGCTGGCAGTACGGGTGGGAATTACAACTGCTCCATAATGACGGGCCATCTCATTGTAAGTAGGATTGATGTCCGGCTCATAACGGCAGGGCTTGGCAACCCCGGATTTGAGATTGTCCGGTACAATAATCTCTGGAACGCCGCCGAAAAAGTTAAACGCCCGGATGTGACTTTCTATCCAGGAGGGAAGGTTCTGAGAAAAAGATGCCCAGGCAAAGGTATAACTGCTGGCACCAAGAGTGGCCACAAAAAGCCATGCTTCTCTGCTCTTTCCAGAAACTGGATCAGTTACTGGAATTGTCTGACCGGCATAATCAACAAAGAGCTTTTCTCCTGCTCGGTAGGTTTGACGAAGACAGACATCAAGTTTGCCTGCCCATTGGTTATAAAGGTAACAAAACTGGCTGTATTGATAGCCGTCAGGGTTGCTCTCCTTATATTCCAGCCAAAGGAGTCGCAGGGTTACCCCTTTTCTTTTCGACTCTTTATGGATGTAATCCATCGAAGGCATGCTGCGGGATTCTGCATCAATCAATTTTACTGGTGGGAACAAACGGTGTTCAAGGACAGCATCATCTATATCGTCCGGCAGTGGCCAAGTCAATCCTGCCTTTTGAGCTCGTTCCAGATATTCTCTGACGGTGCTGCGGGCAATTTTGCAACTCTGGGCAACCTGATGATTAGATAATTTTTTCTCCCATTTTAATCGGAGAACTTCTCTTATGGTTCGCATGGATAACCTTTCTGCCGCCATCTATACCTCCCGTTTTTTGGCGGGAGCTCTAACGGCTTTTGTGGAATTTATCCAGCGCCGACTACCTTCTTTAAGAGGATGGCGGATTGAAGCGGAATCACATGGCGGAATCCGCCGGATTCAAGTGGCGGATTGAATCGGAATCAGGTGGCGCTTTCGCCCGGAATCGGGTGGCGGAATGCTCCGGAATACGCACTCGTACCCAAAATGGCGTAAAAGTCAAAAACAGATAAGACATGAGTCATTGCATTCCGGAGGTCGATTACGAACTGAAGCCAAGAGCGCGTGAGCTAACATGACCGGTCAGCTGGGCACAACGAATTGTCGGCTTCTTTACGGAGACCACGGATATAAAACTTACGATCCAAGCTGATCACGATAACAGAATGTAATATGTCTTAAGAAAAAAGCTACTGTTACTATTTTAATATAAA
>JAQVOT010000202.1 GCA_028702415.1 Eubacteriales bacterium | reverse complement strand
ATGTTCCCTTAATATAATAATCACCTGCAACACGTTCCACATTTGGAGGCATTTCCGCGTAGGATCCTCGAGGCAGATCTTCGCATACACGACCCATTATAGCCGCCCAGAATCCGGCAGCCATGTAGGAGTAGTTGGATACGGACATATTAATGTCATTTCCCATCCAAAGTGCCATGGAGAACTGCGGAGTGAATCCTGAGAACCAGATATCATACATGTTACTTGTTGTACCCGTTTTTCCCGCAGCAGGCTGTGAACTGATTGAAGCGCTGCGTCCGAGACCATTTGTTACTACCGAGCGAAGTACATCGGTCATAATCCATGCCACACCCGGATCATATACCTGAGTTTCCTCTGCCTTCTTTTCGAAGAGAACATCATCATTGGTATCGAGAACCTTGGTGTAGAAAATCGGAGTCTTATAAACCCCTCCATTAGGGAATACAGCGAATGCAGCGGTTTCTTCAAGTGGAGTAAGTCCTCTTGTGAGACCTCCCAGGGAGATGGCGGCAGGGTTAAGGTCACCATTGTCATCGAGAGTAGTAATACCGCTCTTTTTTAACATATCCAGTGAATATGAAGCCCCCACATTTCGGTCTATTTGCTGATAAATCTTATAGGAGCATACATTCAGAGACTGCTGCAGAGCTTCTCTGACAGTACGAGAACCGTGGTAACGGTGGTCATCGTTTACCGGCCATGTTCTGCCGTTTCCGTCCACAGTCTTGCCGTCTTCAATTACAGAACCCGCT
Source organism: Eubacteriales bacterium (assembly GCA_028702415.1). Lineage (GTDB taxonomy): Bacteria > Bacillota > Clostridia > Peptostreptococcales > Anaerovoracaceae > Lentihominibacter. The sequence continues at coordinate 2,341 of JAQVOT010000202.1, read as the reverse complement.
GTTATAAATTTACCCCAGTCGGATCCTTCGCTGTTATCCAGGCTGAGTCTCTTGCCGGCCTCATTGTATTCATAACTCATCTGAAGGGCAGGGCCGTATACCGCCAGAGGCTTAATTGAGGAACCGGGTTGGCGAGGATTGATAGCTCTGTTGTAGAGCTGCTTGCCTGTTGCTCCACGACCGCCCATCATAGCCTTGACTTCGGCTGTTTTGTTCTCCATGAGAACAGCTGCCGCCTGAGGCTGACGGACTTTCTGCTTGAGAGAGAAGTTGTCCTGATCGACAATGTACTTTCCGCCGTCTGACTTCTTGAAGAAATCCGGGTAATCGCTGAAGAACTGAGCAGAAATCACGCAGTTGCCCTTATCATCAAGAGATTTGTATTCTGCAGGGATGGACAGGGCACCGCTTTCGATGAAGTAGAATTTGCCGTCATCTGACTTCTTGTACATACCCTTGAATTCAATACTGACATCACTGCCCATGTCGGATTCAGTGTTATACAGATTCAACCTCTTGCCTTTTTTGATGCTTATACTGCCGTCACTGTTTTTTGTATAATCGCTTTTCCTAAGAACGAAATCGCCATCGTCATTAAAGTAATAACCGTAATGGTAAGCCAGAATTACTCCCTTATCACTGATAATATCTCCGTCTTCATTAGTCCTGGTATAGGCGATGGATGTGAAGTTGCCATCATCATTGAATTCTTCTTCCATGATGGTCTGATATCTCTTATCCATTGTTGTATATATCTTCAAGCCCTTGGTGTAAACCATGTTCTCCGCATCTGATTCGCTGATTTTGTACTGTTTAGTCATGTCAGATATAAGTTGTTTCAGAGCATAGTCAGCAAAGTAAGATGTTTTGTCAGCATCTGTTGCAGTTCCGATCTCTATTTCATCCTTTATATCCGCAGCTTTAGCCTCATCGCATTCCTGCTGGGTAATGAAGCCCTTGGCAGCCATGTTGTCGAGTACCAGCTCACGTCTGTCCTTTGTCAAGTCACCATTGTAGAGATATGTAACAGATTCGGTTTTCTTAATCTTAGGAAGATTAGTATTTGTATGGTAATAATCGGAATAAACGAGTGCATATGTGTCCGGTGATTGTGGTAATGCAGCCAGTGCGGCACACTGCTCCAGATTGAGTTTCCCGGCGGATGTGTCGAAGTAGCCCTCTGCGGCAGCCTGAATTCCGTAGGAATTGAATCCCAGATAGATAGTATTGAGATATGCCTCCATAATCTGTTCCTTGGAAAGATTCTTTTCAAGGACGATAGTGCAGTACATCTCTGTTATCTTACGGGTAAGAGAACGCTGACTCTTGATCTCGGACAGATACACATTTCTGGCCAGCTGCTGTGTTACAGTTGACGTTCCGCTGATCTGACCGCCGCCAAAAACGCTGTCTTTAACGGCACCAACCATACGAATGAAGTTGAAACCACTGTGTGACCAGAATTTCTGGTCTTCTATGGAAACAACGGCATTAACCATATTTTCGGGCATATCCTTATATGACACTACTGTTCGGTTTCCTTCTGAGAAGAAAAGGTTTTCGATCTCCTTGCCGTTACAGTCATACATGACGGAACGCTGATTTATCTGGGAATATATATCGTCGGTATTTATTGCAGGGGCTTTCAGAAAAATCAGACCAACATAGATTCCCACTGCAAAAACACAAATAAGGCAGACTGTAACAATTGTCTTCAGTATAGCCTTAGGTTTGGATTCGGGCTTAAGTGGCTTGTAACCGGATGCTCCTGATGCGCTGCCACCGAATCTGGATGCGGCAGCTACAGCCTTTGCTGTTGAAGCCCTTGCTTTTTCCATTGCTTTTCCCTGAGCAGCAAGTGCGCCTTCTTTTGTCCTTCGCGCGGCTTCTTTTGCTCTTTTCTTTTCAAATAGGGCGTGGCGTTTCTCTCTGTTCTCAGATTTCATGCCTTTTTCTGCCGACTTGCTGGCACGTTCCGAACGGGAAGGCTTAACTTTTATGTGGATACGCTCTGAAGACTCTGCCTCGGACGCATTGTGACGATAATCCTTTCCTCCGCCAAAGAAAAAATCCTCATCTCCGGATTCAGCACTGTAAGTACTTATTCCGGAAGAATCCTCTTTATTTTTCTCTGCAATCTCATCAAATTTTGCAAAGAAGTCATCGTTGAAGTTGTTATGCTTGTCAGACAATTGTATTTCCTCCAATTAAATGTAATTCATATTTAAATGTAATATATCAAATTATACCACATTATCCTTAGCTTTTGCCTAATATTTGCCGTGCAAAAGCAATATTAAAAGAGCTAAATCATAGTGCTGATAGTGCTGCTTTTATATCA
>JAQVOT010000201.1 GCA_028702415.1 Eubacteriales bacterium | reverse complement strand
CGGGAAATTGACATTCGTATCACTGAACAACAAAGCACAATCGATAAATATAAACATGACATTGACGCATTTAAAAACAAAATCCATACAATCGAAGAACAGCAGACTGAAACAAAGAGGAAACTAGAGCAATGTAAGCTGGACTTGGAAGAATACGAATCTTATCTCAGAAAAAACCAGGCCGATCAGTCTCTGGTAACCAATTTGACCGGAATAAATAAGACCTTTGACCGCCTTGGCGCAAGTGCTGCTCAGTTAAGTGATGTAAAGAACGATCTTCAAGATGCGAAAGATAAACATCGTCAAGCAATAGAAGACTTTAAAGCCAAAGAAGAAACCTATAACAAAACCAATACGCTGCAAAAATCAGCTGAAGATGAATTGATAAAACTTCAGGCAGAAATACAAACCCTATTGGGGGATCGTGATTATCCGGCTTGGCGATATGAACTTCAAGCAAAAAAAGAACGGCAGACCCAGCTCGAAAAAATAGAACTGCTAATCAACCAAATGAATGATTCCCTGGAAAAGCAGGGCACTCTGCAAATAACTTGCGAGGATCTCCGGAAAGGACATGAACGGCTGACTGAGGAAATCACCTACTGGACTGAACAGTACAATCACTATGAACAAGATGCAGAACGACTGCAAACCCAGCTGCAGCTGCTCAGCCGAATCCGTAATCTGGAAGAAGAACGTCATCATCTGGAAGATGGCAAACCTTGCCCCTTGTGTGGTTCAATCCATCATCCCTTTGCCCAGGGGCAAACACCCCAAATGGAAGAGACGGAACAACATCTGCTAAATGCCCGCGAAGCATTGAAACAGGCATCCAAAGAACTCAACATCCGGCAACGGGAACAAACGCGCATGGAAACCGAACAAAATCTTAAATCAAATGCCCTGCAGGAACTGAGAGAAACATATGCCGAGTTAGAGAAAAGATATAATGAAAATTGGAATAATCTGAGCCTGGCCGTACCCATAGAAAACCCTGGAGCATTTATAAGGGCAGCACTTCAAGATGCAGGAAAGAGCATTGATGAACTCACAGTGACTTTGGAACAGGTCGAGAATAAACAGCTACAAGAGCGTGAACTGCGGTCTACCCTGGAAACCATCCACAAAAAATCATTAGCAGCAGACAAAGACTTGCAGCAAGCGCAGTCACAGCAGACAGTAGCACTGCATAGAGAACAGGATCTACTGACAAAGTTACAGGGTGCGCAGACACAGATGGATGCCATTTACCAAGAGACACTGCGAGAAGTAGCTCCATATGGTATCGCTCATTTACAGTTGGAAGACATACCGGGGATTCTGGAGCAACTGAAACAGCGTCAGGAGTGTTGGATTGAGCAGGAGAAGAAAAAAGGAAAGGCAGAACAGGATATCCTCCTACTTAACAAACAACTTGAACAACAGAACAGCCTGTTGGAAACCACCTATCAGGAAAAGGGAGAAAAACGCCGGCAGTTAACGGACAATGAAGAGCAACTGAAGCATCTACAGGAGACAAGGTTCGATCTCTATGAAGAGCGCAATCCTGATGATGAAGAACGTCTAATCCAGGAACGACTAACTAAAACCGAAGAGCAGAGAGATAACGCCCGGAATTCCTTTAATGCAGCCGAAACCAAATTAAGCCAAATACAGGAGCAGATAGAGGTGCTCAAATCAAGTACAGAAGAACGTAAGCCCTTATTAGCAGAGAAGGAAGAAGACTTCTTCCGTCGCCTGGGAACATTCGGTTTTGCGAATGAAGCTGGATACTTGAAAGCCCGCCTTTCAGAAGAGGAACAGCAGCGTCTGGCAAGTCGTGCCGATGAATTAAGCCATGAAGAAACTGCACTTCGAACCCGGTATGATGATAAAAAGAAAGCCCTGCAAAGTGAAAAAGCAAAGATGCTCACCGAACAGGGCAAAGAAGTCCTTGAACAGGAGCTAATCACCAGTAAAAAACGCATAACCGATCTCGATGAGAGTATCATGGAGGTTAATCTAACCATAAAAAATAACGAGCTTAATAAGGATAAGCTTGTAAGCACCCAAAAAACATTGGAAAAACAGAAACAGGAATATAATAGATGGGAAATGCTAAATAAGCTGATTGGTTCACATGATGGAAAGAAATATCGCAATTTTGCTCAGGGTGTCACTTTCGATATGATGGTAGGTTATGCTAACCGCCAACTTCGTAAGATGAGCGATCGCTACATATTAATGCGCGATAAAATACAACCCCTTGCATTAAACGTAATTGATAATTACCAGGCTGGAGAAATTCGCTCTACCAAGAACTTATCCGGAGGAGAGAGCTTCCTCGTAAGTTTAGCCTTGGCCTTAGGCCTCTCACAGATGGCCAGTCAGAATGTCCGAGTTGATTCATTATTCCTGGATGAAGGATTTGGTGCGCTGGACGATGATACCCTCGATATGGCCCTTGATACCCTGGCAGGTCTGCAGCAGGATGGTAAACTGATCGGTGTCATATCCCATGTTCCTGCCCTGAAAGAACGAATAAGCACCCAGATCCAGGTCATCCCACAATCTGGAGGACGCAGTATTCTTAAAGGGCCGGGCTGTGAATTAGTTTTGTAATTTAAAAGCTCCAGCCTAAACAGACTGGAGCTTTACTACGTTATTTGCTTATATTTGAGTATTAGTAAACAATACAATATTTAATGCAACCTGAAGATGATATAGGCTTAAGCATCCTCAGGAGTATCCTGATTTGAAAAATATGTTTCCTCGAACCGCGATGTTAATTTATCAGGATCAGAATTACAAAGCAAATTATAGCCTCCAGTGCGTGAACCTTTTATGCACTCCCGGTGTCATATTAAATAGAGATGTCTCAGAACCGGGCAGTGTGATGGGGAGATGAAAAATTGACGGAGAAATTATTTATAGAGCTGGTGCATCAGGAGGAAGGCAAGCTTTTCCGTATTGCTCTGGGTATACTGGGGCAGGAAAGCGATGCCTGGGATGCTTTACAGGAAACAGTAGAACAGGCCTGGCGCAACCGCCGCCAGTTAAGAGGCGGGCAGGCTGCTTTTCCGGCCTGGGTGCGGCGTATTCTTATCAACCGTAGTTTAAATATTATGCACCGGCGCAA
>JAQVOT010000200.1 GCA_028702415.1 Eubacteriales bacterium | reverse complement strand
TAAAGTCAATGTGGAAGGAACTAGAAATGCCCTTAGCCTGGCTGCCCGGCATCAAATCGGGAGAATGATACATGTTAGTTCCATCCATGCAATTCCGGAAAAACCAATAGGAGAAATTATTTCGGAAACTGATGTTTTTGATGAGAACCTTGTGAAGGGTGAATACGCAAAATCAAAGGCTGTCGCTTCAGGACTTGCACTACAGGCAGCCCGTGAAGGTCTTAATTTAAGCGTTGTGCATCCTTCGGGAATCATCGGCCCCGGTGACTGGCGACACGGCCAGATTACAAGTGCGATTATGTCCTACTGCCAGGGTGAGCTTTCAGTCGGTGTTTATGGCGGCAATAACTTCGTAGATGTAAGAGATGTTGCATACGGAATCCTGTCCTGTTTGGAAAAAGGAAAAGCCGGAGAATGCTATATCCTCTCCGGTCACAATACAACGATTAAGGCAATACTGGAACATGTGAGATCCGTTATAAATGGTAAAAAGATTATTTACCTTCCTTTGGGCTTTGGCAAAATTATTGCTCCGCTGTACGAGAAGATTTCTTTAATGCGGCATGAGACACCTTTCCTGACCCCGTATTCTGCCTACGCTCTGGGGGTCAATTCAGACTATTCACACAAGAAGGCATCGATGGCATTGGGTTTTAATCCTCGAGAAATCGAAGAAACCATAGAAGATACTATCCGGTGGCTCAGGGCAACAGCGCAGATCTGAATGGTTTGAAGATGCTGTTTTGAACATATTCGAAGCAATCTGCCATTCATCAATCAGTATCCGTGAGGGCCAAAAAATAAACAAAACCCCTTGCGCAGCAAGGGGCTCAGGGCTCTGTATATTATTCCTCAACAATACTAACCTTCTTCATCCTCTGGTCCTTCTTTGGCTTGTCACGCATGTCTCTCTTGGTGCTTACAATAGCATCGGCTATTTCCATGCCTTCTGTGATCTTGCCGAATGAAGCGTACTGCCCGTCCAGGTGTGGGGAATCCGCAACCATGACAAAGAACTGCGAGCCGGCAGAGTTGGGATCCATTGCTCTTGCCATTGACAGAACTCCTCTGGAGTGCTTCAGTTCGTTCTTGAATCCGTTAAGTGTGAATTCGCCTTCGATTTGCCAGCCCGGACCGCCGGTTCCTGTTCCCTGAGGGCATCCACCCTGAATCATGAAGCCTGGGATTACACGGTGAAAAATAAGGCCATCATAAAAACCCGCATTAACCAGCTTTTCGAAATTCTCTACTGTCTTAGGTGCAATTTCAGGATAAAGTTCACCCTTCATTACGCCGCCGTCTTCCATTTCAATTACTACGTATTTCATTAATTGTCTCCTTTGCTTGTTTTATTTTCTAACGTGGTTTATTTCACCCACGTTTTCTAAACGCATCATATTCCAGTTCGCCTTCTTCAAGCATCTGCCAGAATTCAGTTCTTAACCATTCCGGATAAAGATTTTCAAGAGCAGCCACTTCTTCTCTGGTCATGAATTGAACATCTTTCAAGACCTGATTGTCGGAATCAAGTTCCGGGTCTGCTCCCAATTGAGGACAGTTATAAGAATCCGCAGGTTTTGCAATAAAGAAGTCCACAAAACGCTGACCCCTGTCGCCCACTTCCTGAACATGCCAAAGCAGACGGCCTATTTCTATGGCAATTCCGGTTTCTTCCAGTACTTCCCGAACCCCTGCAACTGAAGCATCTTCATTCTCTTCAATGTCGCCTCCGGGTACCATCCACACTTCCCGTTCCGGGTGCTGTTGCTTAACCATCAGTATTCTGTTGTCCTCATCAAGTACGATTACCCGTACTCCTCCGTTCCACATAATATCCTCCGATATGAGTTTTGGGGACGTGTCCCGTGACTCATTTTGAGTTTTGGTTATGAGTTTTGGGGACGTGTCCCGTGACTCATTACATCATTCCGTATATAACCGAACCTACTGCTGCCATCAGCAGCATGATCCAGATCGGTTTCATTTTTGTCAGGCTCATCAGTACGATTGTGACTCCGAATATTCCTATGGGAATCAGATTGTAATAGTTGAAATCTGCCATCTGCAGTGAAACAATCGAGCCCTTTACCAGTACTCCATGAGCCACAAATATTGCCGCTGCCAGAATCAGTCCTATAGTTACCGGGCGTATTCCTGTGAAGGCTCCCTCAACAATTCTACTGCTTTTATATTTGTCTATGAGTTTTATTACGATCAGCATTATCAGGAAACATGGCAGACAAACCGCCAGGGTGGCAACCACCGCTCCGGGAATTCCTGCAAACTGAAGCCCCACATATGTTGCAGCATTGACTGCAATGGGTCCCGGAGTAATCTGGGAAAGTGCTACCATGTCGGAGAAATCCGACCAACTCATCCCAAATTGAGATACTCCTTGATAGATGAGTGGGAGCATCGCCGTACCGCCACCGAAGGCGAACAGCCCAACCCCGAAAAATATCCTAACCAGGCTGAACATTAACATTATTTTGCCACCTCCTTAGAGGTGAGCATTATGTGAAACAGTATTCCTGCTATTATGCCTATTATTATTACCAGTATTGCAGTTACTCCGAAAAATCCCACTGCCAGAAATGATCCGGTTGCGATTATTATGGAGAAAAATAGTTTGGCTTTTGATCCTCCACTGACCATCTGCCTCAGAAGTCTGACGGCTGATACCAGTATAAGTCCGCAGACCGCCGCTTTGATTCCAATAAAGGCACCGTTAACAAATGGATTGCCCTTAATGTAGTTGAGCAGCGCCAAAGCAATGATTATAGACAGAAATGCCGGAAGGGTTATACCTATTGTAGCAGCAATGGCTCCCATGAGTCCCCTCTGCCTGAATCCAACATATGTTGCCAGATTTACGGCAACTACTCCCGGAAGTGACTGCCCCAGAGCAATGCAGTCAAGAGCCTCTTCTTCGTCCATCCACTTTTTTTCTTCCACAACAAGGCTCTGAATTTGAGGAATCATAGCGATTCCTCCTCCTATAGTAAATGTACCTATCTTGAAGAACTCCCAGAACAGGCTTATATAACTACTTTTTAAAGAAGTGTCTTCCGTCTTTTTCTGCATTTACTGTTTCTATTGCTTTTGCAATACCCTCTTCCACGGAGATTTCCACCTTGTCGGC
>JAQVOT010000199.1 GCA_028702415.1 Eubacteriales bacterium | reverse complement strand
AACAGAATATTTGATAATCCCAATGATCCACGTCAAAAGAAGCTTGAGCAGGTTAAGGTTTATGTTGACAGCCCTATGGCAACAGAGGCAACGGAAGTTTTCAAGAAGAATGCCCAGGTATTTGACGAGGCTACTAAGGATTACATCAGGGCCGGGGACCATCCTCTGGAATTCAACAATTTGAAATTCACTCAGTCTACTGATGAATCAAAGTGGCTGAATTTCGACAAGAACCCAAAGGTTATAATCTCTGCAAGCGGCATGTGTGAAGCGGGCAGAATCAGACATCATCTGAAGCATAATCTTTGGGATGCCAGAAACAGCGTGGTATTTGTAGGCTATCAGGCAGAAGGAACTCTGGGAAGGAGCCTTTTAGACGGTGAAAAGGAAGTCACCCTCTTCGGTGAAAAGATTCAGGTTAAAGCCTAGATTCACAACCTGGAAGGCTTCTCAGCTCACGCGGATATGAACGGACTTCTTGACTGGCTGAGGGGATTCCAGAAGGCACCTAAGGAGATATTCCTGGTTCACGGTGAACCGGATGCTAAGCTGGATTTTGCAAAAACAGTCAAAGATCAGCTGGGATACGACACGATTCCTGTTATCGTTAACAGCGAATACGAACTTGAAATTGGCGGCAGCGAAGTAAACAGCATGAAGGAAGCCATCGCCGAGGCTATTGACCTGAAAAAAATTAACGATACCAGAGATAATCTCTGCGGCATCAGAAGAAGACTGGAGGATATCATATATAACACAAATCTTAAAATTGAGGCCACAAGAGATCCAGAAAAAATAGCCAGGATTAACAATCTTATTCTTGAACTGGACAAATTTGCAATCAATCTGGAAGCTATAATTTCCGAAGGTGACGAAGAGCCCGGAATCCAGTTGAGCGATGAGCAGATCGCCAAATTGAGACAGGCGGAGAATAATAAAAACGCAGGTGCCAAGAGAAATTAATAGGCAGGTGCCAAGAGTAATAAAAAGCAGGTGCCGGCCATACTATCGAGGTGAGAAATACAGCGTAAGGAAAACAAATAAAATAGTATCGTAAAAACAGCAAAACAATAATATATTTAAGAGGATTATTTCTATTTTATAGGCTACAATTCAATTAGCCTTTGTGGTAGAATACAGTGTATGAGCAATTGCTTACATCTAAAGATGTTTGCATTTAGTAAAAGATCATAAATCAATTTCAAGGAGGAAATGAATATGTCAGAATTAAGAACAGCATTACCTAAGATCGTGACTCCAGTGCCGGGACCTAAAGCACAGGCACTGATTGAGAGGAGAGCAAAGTCAACACCTAAGGCTATCGGAACTGCTTACAAGGCAGTGATCGACAGAGGAGAAGGCGCAATGTTCCAGGACGTTGATGGAAACATCTTCCTCGACTGGATTGCAGGCGTTGGTGTATTGAACATAGGATACTCACATCCTGAACTTATCGAAGCGGTTAAGGAACAGGCTGACAAGTACTTCCACTCGATGTTTAACATTACGACACATGAACCTTATGTGGCTCTGGCGGAAGAACTCTGCAAGGTTGTTCCGGTAAAGGGCGACGAAAAGCAGGCCTTCTTCGTATGCTCAGGTTCAGAAGCAGACGAAAATGCTGTAAAGGTTGCCAGAAACTACACCGGCAGACCAAACATTATCGTATTCACAGGGGCATTCCACGGCCGTACTTCCCTGACCATGACTATGACAGCCAAGAAGTCATATGCAGTAGGCATGGGTCCTTTCCCTGATGGAATATACAGAGTTGAATTTCCTAACCTTTACAGAGCACCAGGCGGAATGGGAGAAGAAGAAGCTGTAAAGTACTATATCCAGAAGCTGGAAGAAGCGTTCATCGAAGTGACTCCTGCAAACCAGTGTGCAGCAATCGTGTTCGAACCTGTACAGGGCGAAGGCGGATTCATTCCTGCACCAATTGAATGGGTTAAGGCAGTTAGAGCTCTTTGCGACAAGTATGGCATCATGATGGTATGTGACGAAGTACAGTGCGGATGGGCACGTTCAGGCAAAATGTTCGCTTCAGAATACTACGCAGAAGTGGGTGCAGCTCCTGATATCATTACTACTGCCAAGTCAATGGCCGGAGGTATTCCGATTTCAGCAGTTGTAGCTCGTAAGGAAGTAATGGACAAGATTAACCCTGGTACAGTGGGCGGAACTTACGGTGCAAACGCTCTGGCAGCTGTATCAGCACTTAAGGTTATCGAAGTGATGAAGAGAGATAACTTCCCTGCAAAGGCACTGCACATTGCCGAGAAGATCACTGCCGGGCTGAAGGAAATCCAGAAGAATCATCCTTGCATTGGCGACATCAGAGGAACAGGCGCTATGATGGGTATGGAACTGGTTAAAGATACTGTAACTAAGGAACCTGATGCTGACCTGACCGGAAGAATAATTCAGAACGCAATGAATAAGGGACTGATGCTGGAAGCAGCAGGAACATTCAATAACGTTATAAGAATCCTGGCACCACTGGTAATAACCGACGAACAGATCGATGCCGGTCTGGCAATCGTTGCTTCAGCATTTGACGAAGAGGACAAATAGTATCTGCTAAGTCAGAATAGTGAAAGAGGCTCCATATCAATTGAGCCTCTTTTTTGTAAAAATGCTTGCTTTTGTAGGGATTCTGGGCTAAAATCTAGATGTGGTTATCCCCTGATAACCTCATTAATCTCTAATCCCAATACCCCTTTTAACAAACAGGACCTTCGGGTCCTGTTTGTTTTTTTGAAGAGACAGAAGGAAATCTTAACATTTCATTCTGTCATCTCGTGGTATAATAATAACGGAGGAAAAAAATATGAAAATCAGACAGTATGTCATGGCCTACAGGGCCAATCAGGAAAAGATAAAAAAGCTGCTACCGGAGGGTTTCGAATCCCTGAGGCCGGTGTTGCGTATAAATGTTGAGTGTTACGATGGAGATGATGACTGGGGATATGCTGAATTCAATACTCCGGTTGCGGCCAGAGGTAAAAGAGGATGGCTTAATCTTGTATCTTGGCTGGAGAAGCCTGACTACCTGCACCTGGAATTTATGCCTGTAGGCAGAACCGGCGGATGTCCTAACGAGGGTGACAATGATGGATGCTTTTACTGGGATTATGAAACAGGTGACTATG
>JAQVOT010000198.1 GCA_028702415.1 Eubacteriales bacterium | reverse complement strand
GACCCTTTGTAGGATGTACGATCAATCCGGGCTGTTTGTTTATAAGCATGATATCATCATCTTCGTGAATGATATCAAGGGGAATTGGCTGAGGGAGAAAATGACTTCTTTCATCAGGAAGAACTATCTTTATTTCATCACCTGCGTTTACTCTGAACCAGCCTTCTGTTTCTTTACCATTAAGCAAAGTCAGTCTTTCACGCTTTATTCTGTTTCTCAGTCTTGCGGAGAAATCAAAATACTTCCGCATTATTTCGCGAACTTCCCGGCCTTCATCTTCAATTTTAGCTACATGCTTGAATTCAGTCATTACAGGAACTTATCCTTTACCTTATTCCAGAAATCATAATCATTGAACCTGATCAGATTGACATGTCTCTTTGATGTTCTGACCTCAATTTCTTTAACATTACAGTATCCGGTTTCAATACCGTCATTGGTTATATATATACAATTCTCACTGCTTTCGGGAACAATTCCGAGAGTAAGTTCTGAAGGAAGCAGAATACTAGAGGTGAAAGAACGATATGCAGTGGTATTCATAGGGGCGATAGGGGTCACCTGAAGAAGATCAAGCCTTGGATCTACAATTGAACCTCCAACCGAATAGTTGTACGCAGTACTGCCGGCCGAAGTCGCAACAAGAATACCATCGCCACTAAAATTTTCTATAGGTTTACCATCGATTGATATATCAAAATGAATAGAGTAGGATTTTCGCCCTGTTATTGTGATTTCATTGAGCCCCGTATGAACGTTTTTTTGGCCGTCAGCTGTAGATACTATGCATTCAACAGTACTTAATTTCTGTAATGTGTATTTGCCGCTTTCGTACTCTCTTATGAATTTATCAAAATCTTCCGGAAGAACTTCCTGAAAGAAGCCCAGATGTCCGGTGTTAATGCCCACTATTGGCGTATTAGGAAAGTCACATTTATGAATGGTTTCAAGAAATGCACCGTCTCCCCCCACACAGATCACAAGTTCTGCATCCTTTGAAAACTCATTTAGTACGGTGTATCCAAGATTTATGAGTTTTTTTGTGAGAACCTGCTTAACATCCATGGAGTGCTGTGTTTCATTTGTAAAAATTGAAATAAGTTTTTCGCTCATTATTTCACCAGTTCCTCAAATTCATCAAGAAGGGTATTAAATTTATTCATTGCCTGTCTGATGGGCTCGGGTTTACTCATGTCAACGCCTGCTTTTTTTAAAAGCTCAATAGGGTAATCCGACTCTCCGGTTTTCAGAAACTCAATATAGGAATCTGATGCAGTTTTTCCATCGGTGAGAATTTTTTCGCTGATGGCGGTAGCCGCAGAGTATCCGGTGGCATATTTGTATACATAAAATGCATTATAGAAGTGTGGAATTCTTGCCCACTCATATCTGATTGTATCATCCCGTTCAACTGCAGGTCCATAGTATTTGTCGTTAAGAGTCTGGTACTGTTCACACATCCAGTCACCTGTCAGTACCTGCCCGTTTTCAATCGCTCTGTGGGTAATGTCCTCAAACTCTGCAAACATTGTCTGCCGGAAAAGTGTAGTTCTGAATTCTTCAAGGTAAAGATTCAGGAGATATTTTCTCATTTCAGGATCTGTTTCCTTGCAGAGAAAGTAATTCATAAGGAGAGACTCATTTACCGTAGAAGCAACTTCAGCCGTAAAAATGGAATGACTGCCATAAATATAGGGCTGATTGTCTCGGGTATATCTGGAATGCATGGAATGACCCATCTCATGAATTATTGTAAATACATCCTTGATAGTATCCGTATAGTTTAGAAGAATGTAAGGAAAGCTGTCATAACAACCGAAACTGTAGGCTCCGCTTGTTTTTCCCTTGTTTTCATATACATCTATCCAGCCTTCAGAAATTCCCTGATTCATTTTTCTGATATATTCTTCTCCCAAAGGCTTAAGGGCTTCGCGAATAATATCAAGTCCTTCTTCAAAGGAAATATTATCTTCGGGAATTTTTATCAGCGGAACATACATGTCATACATGTGAAGATTATCCACCCCAAGAAGTTTTTTTCTCAGCTTGATGTATCTGTGGAGTTCCGGAAGATTATCCTTAACAACATCAACCAGATTGTCATATACTTCCCCCGGAATATTGTCCCCTGAAAGGGCAGCGGCTCTTGCCGAGTCATACTTTCTGATTCTGGCATTAACAACATCTGTCTTGGTGTTGTAATTGTAGGAAGTTGAAATGGTATTAATCAGACCTTTGTATGAATCGTACATTGCATTATATGCATTTTCCCTTAGTTTGCGGTTATGACTTTCCATAAATCGGATATAATTGCCATGTGTCAGTTCAACGTGGTCTCCTTTTTCATCCTTTATTTTTCCGAATTTAATATCGGCATTATTCAGCATGGTGAAAATGTCGTTCGTTGCTCCGGTGATTTCACCCATCTGGGCCATAATTATTTCTTCTTCAGGAGATAAAATGTGTTTTTTCTGTCGCAATGCATCTTTGATTACGAATTCATATGTTTTGAGTTTATGGTTCTCGACAATAAATCCAAGAAGCTTGTCTTCATCAGATGACAGAAGTTCCGGGGTGAAAAATGAAAGGGAGGTACTTACCGCTGCAATTATGGACATCGCCTTATCAGTCATTCCCTGATATCTGCTTTCAGCGTTGTTTTCATCCCGCTTCATATGTGCATAAACATAGATTTTTTCTAGTCTGCGCCATATGTCGTCTTTATGTGCAAAAGCATCAAAAAGCATTTCTGAACTGTCCATAAGATGTCCTGCAAAGCGTTCGGCATAATCCTCCGCCTGTTTTTTTATATCTGCCAGATCATCGTCAATGGTGCTTTCATCCGATATCATTGCCTGGATGTTCCACTTGTATCTGCTGTCAATTTGGTCTCTTGTTTTTAGTTCTTTTGAGCTCATTTTTGCCTCCATACTGTTTTACATTAACTGCATCATATTGTATAATATTATGGTTATTTATTCAACAATAGAGAGGATATTTGCATATGGACAACAGACCTATCGGATTTTTTGATTCAGGACTTGGAGGGCTTACATGCATACCATACCTGATGAAAGAACTTCCTAAGGAAAAAATAATATATTTCGGAGATACTGCCCGAACGCCTTATGGTTCCAAGGCGACTAACACCATAAGGCATTTCAGTAGGGA
>JAQVOT010000015.1 GCA_028702415.1 Eubacteriales bacterium | reverse complement strand
CGCTCGCCAACAACCTCATAACCCATCCGGCGATACATCTTTGCCATTGCCTCTGTTTCGTATTGATTTACTTTGCATCCAAGTGTGTGAAATGCTACTTTCATAATACACTTACTATAACATAAATATGAAAACATGAAAGAAAACTTGTCATCTTTTTTGTGTTTTATGTATATGTCGGAATTATTTGACTTTTGTTTGCTAAGGTAATAAACTCAGTTTGAGAAAACTATATCCTAATATCAGATAAGAGGAGATGATATTATGAACAAGAAATTAATTATTGCTTTGTTGACCTGCCTTGTAATGGCATTCGCCTTTTGCATGACAGGCTGTGGTGATTCATCATCAGCACCGGAAAAACATGCCATTGGATACCCTGAAAATTATGCTACAAATGGGGATGACCTGGGGGCAGATGCCTATGATGGATGGTGTGACGATGCCGAAACAAGTTATTTCACCATAAACGATTATTTCAACATGGAAAGCGAAGGTACTCTTCACATTCTGAACAGCTTCGAAACATATCAGCAGACTACCGAATTTACATGTGGCCCTTCTTCAGCACACATGGTAATCAACTGGTTTGATCCTAAACTGGCAAAGAAATATGATGAAATGACAATTTCCGAAATGTCCGGAACCGATGAGAATACCGGTGTTGATCCAAACGGTCTCAACAAGTTCTTCACTGAAATAGGATGGGAAACTCAGGTAAATGCCCAGACCGACTACTACTTCGAAGATCTGGGACAATTCGAAAAGTTTGTTATTAAACACATAGACAAAGGTATCCCTGTAATGGTGGACTGGATTGACTGGGCCGGTCACTGGCAGGTTATCGTAGGAATCGACACATGCCAGGAAGACAACGACAGCGATGACGTGCTGATCCTTGCTGACCCATACGATACCAGCGACCAGTATCAGGACGGATACTATACTTTCTCTGCAGAGAGATTCTTCTACATGTGGGCTGAAGGCTCATGCACAGACAAGACAGGATCCGAGCTGTTCCAGCAGCCGTTCCTCGTTGCACAGCCTAAATAAAAACTTGACTGCAGAATAATAAAACTGCTGTGGTGATATCAACTCACTACAGCAGTTTTTTATGATTATTCTTATTTGATTACTCAAAGTTCCAGTTCGTACATGACCATAGCAAGTGCTGCCATTCCGGCTGTTTCAGTTCTAAGAATCGTTCTTCCGAGAGAAACCGATTCGCCTCCACCTGCTACAATTTTTTCAGCTTCTTCCCGGGAAAACCCGCCCTCGGGTCCAATGATTATGGCTATTCTTTCAAGCGTGTTGCCGGTTATCTCTTCATACATTGGATTTGCTGCAGCAAGAAGAGCCTCTTTTATTGTTTTACCCTTCTCATTTTCATATGGAAAGAGTACCATGTCATAGTCTTCAAAAATATCAGGTCTGCCACTTCCATCGCTGTCGTCAAGCAATACATCCATTTTGATCGTATCGGCAATTTCAGGAATAATTCCCCTCTTGCATTGCTTCACAGCTTCAGCTGAAATCCTGTTCCAGCGTTCGGTCTTCTTTTGGAAATTTCCCTTGTCTGTAACAACTGTTCTATCCATGAAAACCGGCACTATTTTGTGAACACCAAGCTCAACACACTTCTGTATGATTGTATCCATTTTTCCTGACTTGGGGATACCCTGAAACAGGGTCACTTCTAAATCCGGTTCCGCCCCGAAGGCCTGCTTGTCCATAATTTCAAGCTGGGCTTCATCCTTATGGAGAGAGATTATCTTGGCATGATATTCCCATTCAATGGTATCTGAAACGTCAACCTCATCTCCTTCTTTGAGTCGAAGTACTTTTAACATATGATGAAGATCATCCCTGTCATCAATTATTATGATGCGCTGCCCTATATTCTCAGGCCCAACAAAAAATCTACTCATGCTGTTCCTCCATAAATTGGAATAGCTATTGTCTAGAACAAACCAAGAATTTTATTCCTGGAGCGGGCAACAATTGCACACCATTCCCCATCCTCAGGTATTTCAAGGATTTCGAATTTAGCTTCTTTTATAGCTTTTGCAACCTGATCCTTCTTTTCAATGAGAATCCCTGATGAAATAAATATTCCACCCCTCACCAGATGCTTCCTGGCACTTGGTGCCAGTTCCATAATAAGATTGTGCATCAGGTTTGCAACCACTATGTCAGCCTTATAGTTAAGTCCTTTTGTCAGATCACCTTCCTTGATTGTGACCACATCGTCTACTTCGTTCAGCTCCACATTTTCCACCGCAACCCTAACTGCGTCAGGTTCTATTTCGATTCCCAGAATATCCTTGCACCCCTGCAGTGCGGCACTTATTGCCAGAATGCCACTTCCGCAGCCAACATCCATAACCTTCATTTCAGGCTTCAGATACTTTTCCAGCATTTTCATGCAAAGGCTGGTGGTTTCGTGGGTTCCTGTTCCAAAGGCCATGCCAGGGTCGATTTGGATAACTAGCTGTCCGGTTTTAGGCTCATATTCTTCCCATGTGGGTTTTACCACAATTTTTTCTGTGACCTGCGTGGGCTTGAAGTTTTCCTTCCATGCATCTTGCCACCCGTCCTTTACAGGAACAGTTTCCGCATATAGACGTCCAAATTTTATACCCCTTCCGAAATCATTATACTGTTCGGCGGCTTTCAGCATCATGATTTCTACCTTAAGTTCCGAAATTAGCTTTTGATTCTCTTCGTTATCTTCAAAAAAAGCCGAAATCGTTGGTTCTCTATCCCCATTATCCTTGAGATTGTCATCCACGTAATCCCAGCTGTATTCGTGCTCCTTGTTCATAATTTCAACAAGGTCCGAAGGATCATCTATAGCAACCTGATCTATTCCATACTTCAGAAAAAGCTGATATACGGCTTCTACTCCCGCCTTTGTTGCATGTACTTTTAGTTCGGTGTAATTCATTATGAGAAAAACTCCTTAATTGAATTCATGAAGCCCGTCTTCCTTGAGTAGCACTCATTGCCGACTTCCTTACCCATATCTTCTATTGCTTTCTTCTGTTTCTTGTTTAGTTTCGTAGGCACTTCCAGGTATACCTTCACATATAGGTCTCCCTTTTTGCCGGAACGCAGGGATTCAACGCCCTTGCCTTTCAGTCTGAATACCGTTCCCGGCTGTGTCCCGGCAGGAACCTTGTATTTGATTTTTTCATCAAGAGTAGGAACAATAATCTCATCCCCCAGTGCAGCCTGTTCAAATGAAATTGGAATTTCCAGCCACAGGTCTGTTCCCCTTCTTTCAAAATATTTATGTGGTCTGACATTCAGTACGATGTAAAGATCTCCATCAGGTCCCCCGTTAATTCCGGGTTCCCCCTGGCCTCTGATTGGAATTACAGTATCGTTGTCAACGCCCGCCGGAATATTAACGGAAATATTTACAGTATCTTTGGTCCTTCCTGTTCCGCCGCAGTCCCTGCATGGATGTTCATTAATCTCTCCACTTCCGCTGCAATCAGGACAAGGTGACACGCTCATAAATGCTCCCAGAGGTGTCTGCTGCTGGGTTCTGATCTCTCCGGTTCCGCCGCATCTTGGACAAGCCTTCTTGCTTGTTCCCGGTTCAGCTCCTGAACCGCCGCAGGTCTTGCACTTTACGTATTTTGTAAGTTTTATCTGCTTCTTTGTTCCGAAGACTGCTTCCCTGAAGCTGATAGTCATCGACTTCTGAATATCGCTGCCCTTTCTGGAAACATTTCTTCTACCCTGACTTCCGCCTCCAAAGCCACCAAAACCACCAAAACCGCCGCCGCCAAAGGCGCCGCCGAACATGTTGAATATATCTTCAAAGCCGCCAAAACCTCCAGCCCCGCCAAATCCACCGGTAAAGCTGTTCGGGTCCACCCCCGCATGTCCGAATCTATCATATTTTGACTTCTGTTCCGGATCAGACAGGCATGCGTATGCCTCATTTATTTCCTTAAATTTTTCCTCGGCCTCCTTGTTGTCAGGATTCTTGTCAGGGTGATACTTCATAGCAAGCTTTCTGAAAGCTTTCTTAATTTCGTCATCACTGGCACCCTTCTTCAGACCAAGGACCTCATAATAATCTCTCTTTTCTGCCATCTTTAATTTATCCTCTAATACAGCTTAAGTGAATGTCGACGGTAAACCTTCGACATTCACTTCATTATTTTATCCTTCCGCTATGACTGATTGATTTACTTTTCACTGTCGTCGTCTACTACTTCAAAGTCCGCATCAACAACATTGTCATCTGCAGAATTACCGCTAGCCGCTCCGCCAGCTGCACCCATATCAGGGCCTGCACCTGCTGCTCCCTGAGACTGCTGTGCCTGCTGATACATCTTGGCTGAAATTGTATGGAACTTTTCAGTTAGTTCTTCTGTTTTAGCTTTGATGTCATCGATGTTGTTGGCATTAAGAGCACTCTGCAGAGCTTCCTTGGTCCCGTTGATGTCAGCCTTTTCTTCGTCTGAAAGTGAACTATCAAGTTCCTTGACATTTTTCTCTGTTTCGTAAATCAGAGTTTCAGCCTGATTCTTTATTTCAACTTCTTCTTTCTTCTTTTTGTCTTCTTCAGCGAACTGTTCAGCTTCCTTAACCTTAGCATTGATCTCATCATCTGAGAGCTTTGTTGAAGAAGTAATTGTGATATTCTGTGACTTGCCTGTTCCCAGATCCTTGGCACTTACATTTACAATGCCATTGGCATCGATATCGAATGTGACTTCAATCTGTGGAATTCCACGTGGTGCAGGCGGAATTCCGGTAAGCTGGAATCTTCCAAGTGTAGTATTTCCTGCTGCCATGTCTCTTTCGCCCTGCATTACATGAATATCTACTGCAGGCTGATTGTCTGCTGCTGTAGAAAATATCTGGCTCTTCTTTGTAGGAATAGTAGTGTTTCTTTCAATCAGCTTTGTGGCAACTCCGCCCAGTGTTTCAATTGACAGTGAAAGTGGAGTTACGTCCAGAAGCAGAATATCTGATCCCATGCTTTCATCGCCCTTTAGGATTCCCCCCTGAATTGCAGCACCCATAGCTACGCATTCATCAGGATTGATTCCCTTGAAAGGTTCCTTGCCCGTAACTTTCTGAACAGCTTCCTGAACAGAAGGTATTCTTGTTGATCCGCCAACCAGGATAACCTTGTCGATATCGTTATTTGTAACTTCAGCATCAGCCATTGCCTTCTTCATAGGTCCGATAGTTCTTTCAACCAGATTTGATGTCAGCTGATCGAACTTGGCTCTTGTAATGTCGATGTTCATATGAAGCGGACCAGCTTCGCTTACTGAAATGAACGGCAGATTGATGTTAGTTGTCTGCGCGCTTGAAAGTTCCTTTTTGGCCTTTTCAGCGGCTTCCTTAAGTCTCTGCATTGCCATCTTATCTTTTCTCAGGTCAATACCGTTTTCCTGTGAAAAGCTGTCAGCCATGAAGTTCAGCAGTGCCTCATCAAAATCGTCACCACCCAGCTTAGTATCACCGTTTGTAGCAAGTACTTCCAGCACCCCTTCTCCAAGTTCCAAAATAGAAACGTCGAAAGTGCCGCCGCCCAGGTCATATACCAGAATCTTCTGGGCTTTGTGAGCCTTATCGATCCCGTATGCCAGTGATGCTGCTGTTGGTTCGTTGATGATTCTCAGAACTTCCAGACCTGCAATTTTGCCGGCATCCTTTGTTGCCTGCTTCTGACTGTCTGTAAAGTAAGCAGGTACAGTGATGACTGCTTCCGATACACTTTCACCAAGATAGCTTTCTGCGTCTGCTTTAAGCTTTGCCAGAACCATCGCACTTATATCCTGTGGTGTGTATTTTTTTCCATCGATTGACACATCATATGCTTCACCCATGTGTCTCTTGATTGATGAAATTGTTCTGTCAGGGTTTGTAATGGCCTGTCTCTTCGCTGTTTCACCAACCAGTCTTTCTCCGCCCTTTGTAAAACCTACAACTGATGGCGTTGTTCTCATGCCTTCTGCATTTGTGATAACTGTTGGTTCTCCACCTTCTACAACTGCCACACATGAATTAGTTGTTCCTAAATCAATTCCTATAACTTTTCCCATTCTATTTTCCTCCTTAGTTTACTACTTTAACCATTGAGGGTCTTATTACCTTCCCGCTCAATGTGTATCCTTTCTGCATTACTCCGCTGATCTTTCCGCTTTCGTATTCATCAGTGTCTTCTGTCATGACCGCATTGTGTATCTGAGGATCAAATTCTTCACCAAGTGCCGGTATCTCTTCCAGACCTGATTTTACGAGCACATCCCAGAGCTGCTTGAAAATCATTTCTATGCCTTCTTTGAATCCATTGCCATCTTCATGATCCAATGCTCTTTCAAAATTATCCAGAACCATCAGTAGTTCGTTAATGATATTCTCATTAGCATAGGAATAAAGATCTTTTTTCTCTTTTTCTACCCTTTTCTTGTAATTCTGGAAGTCCGCCATTAGCCTCAGATATTTTACATTTTCATCTTCCGGCTGTTCCACGGGCTCTTCCCCTTCTTCCTTAATCGCTTCTTCCTTAATTGTTTCTTTATTAATCTCTTCTTCTTTCCCTCTTTCCTCCTTTTCCGGGTCTTTTTTTGCTTTTTCCTTTACTTTTTCTCTAGCTGTTTCTTTTTCTTCTATCTTCTTTTTATAAGTCATCATCGTCTCCTTCCTCCAGCATGAACGCCTTACTAATATTATCAGTCAGATATTCAATAACTGAAGTAACTTCATCGTACTGCATTCTTGTCGGCCCGATCACCCCAAGCTTACCTACCATTTTACCGTCAACGTGGTATGTTGCGGTAACAACACTGCAATCCGAAAGGTCCTCATCCTGATTTTCCTCTCCTATTGTTATGGTTATTCCCTCATCCCTGCTTATAAGTTTCTGGGTAATATCCGCCTTGCGGTTAATCATCTCGAAAAAAGTCTTTGCCTTGTTGATATCATTATACTCAGGAAGTGCAAAGATATTTGTAAGCCCGTCCATGTACAGATTGACGTTGAGCATGTCTTCAAGAGTTCTTATGAAACTCGGTGCAATGGATTTTTCAAACATAACCATTGCTTCTGCATCAGTCTTCAGTGTCTGAATAATGTCGATAGTCAGCGCTTCACTTAGGGTCTTACCACTGTAATTGTAAGTCATGTTCTTTGACAGAATCCTAAGGGTTTGTTCTGAAGCCGGTTTTTTTAGCCTTACCGCTGTATTGCTCACCTTTCCGCTATCCGAAACAAGGGTCAGAACAACTGTATTATCATCCACCGGGAGCAGATTAACATATTTCAGTTTATCCTGTTCATTGCCAGGTGCCAGCGCAAAAGCTGTCAGATTTGTTATTTCCGAAAGCACATGTGCAGCTCTTTCAATCAGATTTTCAAGCTCTGTAACATTGGAATAAAGGTCTTTTGCAATTGCATCCTTTTCTTCCTGAGACAACTCTCGCTTTTTCATCATCTCATTAACATAGAGTCTGTACGCCTTTTCAGAAGGAACTCTACCCGAGGATGTATGGGGGTGTGTAAGATATCCCATTTCTTCAAGATCTGACATCTCATTTCGTATGGTTGCAGGACTTCCGATTTCATAGTTCTTGGAAATCGTTCTTGATCCAACCGGTTCCGCAGTTCTGACAAAATCAGCGATGACGGCTTGCAATATTTTTAATTTTCTTTCTGTTAAATCCATTGCGTGCCTCCATATCCTGAAACACCTTTGTTTCAGCTTCTTGTTAGCACTCATCTACATCGAGTGCTAACTTATACTCATAATTTACTACCAAGTGCGAGTTCTGTCAACACTTTTTTAATAAAAAAAGGGACATTTTAATATCCCTTCATATCGAAATAAATTCACCTGTATCAAACATAAACAGATAGCTCTCTGACACTTTTATTCCAGTGGATCCTTCCAGTGCTTCTTTGTACAATTCTATCTGCTGTCTATAGAATTCAGCAATTTCTTCTCCCGGCCTTCCGCCTCTCATATAACTGTTCTTGTAATCAATAAGAATCAGCTTGCCTTTTTCTTCAAAGAAACAGTCAATAATGCCCTGAACAACTGTATTTACACCCTGGATGGTTTTCTCCAGAATAAATTCCTTCTCCCTCTGAAGTTTCCCCTGTTTGTAGGCGTAAGATGCACGTTTACCGATATCTGTATTAAAAAATGCATGGGCATTATCCACTTTGATCGCATCGTACTCAGCTGCACTTATTGATTCCTCAGCCAGCAGGCCATCAGCCAGCGACTGTATGTACTCTCTTCCAGAAATTTCCGAATTGTCAAGACCTGAAGCTTTGGCGAAATCAAGCTTTTCCATGAGAAGATGCATCACTGTACCTTTTTCTGCTGCGGTTAAGCTTCTTTCACTCTTTTCAGGTGCAAAACCATCCAAATGGATATCGCCGGAGATTTCTCCTGACGTGTTGATTGCTGATACAGAATATTTTGGTTTTATTTCAGCACTCTCAGCATAGGGGTAAACATAACATAGATTATCGTTTATCAGTTTGGCTGTTTCCTCATCCATTTCTTCATTTGTTATCGCTTCGGCAGCATAATAAAGCTCGGAAGCCTTATGCAGCCTCCTTTCATGGGCCTGTTCAAGAGCTGCAACATCATTGTAGTATTTTACCTCAACTTCTTTTCTGGCAGAAAACGGTCCATATATCATGTTGAGAAATGATTCGGTGGACACTTCCTCCGGAATCCTTTCTTCTTTAGGAACTGACCCGACAATTTCGATACAATCCCTGGCTCTGGTGAGTGCAACATAGAGAATTCGTATTTCTTCCTCTATTGCTTCCTTCTTTTTCGCTCCGGTAATCAGATGCTGCAAAAAAGTCCTTCTGTACCAATGTTCAGACCTGTTGACCTTTGGAAGTCCAATTCCATAATCCCTGTGAATGGAAATCGCACCGCCTTTATTTCCCTTTGATGTTGACCTGGAAGCATTTGTGAATATAACTACAGGAAACTCAAGCCCCTTGCTCTTATGAACGCTCATTACTCGAACGACATCTTCACTTTCACTTAAAACTTTGGCTTCTGAATCATTTTCTCCGCTATCTTCCATGGTTTCAATATACCTGAGAAAGCCATAGAGTCCTCCATGGCTGATTTCCTCGTATTTTGAGGCCTTCTCAGCAATCAGTCTCAGATTTGATATTCTCTGTACTCCTACAGGCAGACCGCTGCAGTAATCATAATAACCGGTATCATAAAGAACTGTTTTCATCAGTTCCTCCAGTGGTACCGTTCTGCTGATTTCCTTCCACAGGTCAATCTTTTCAGTCATGGAAATTATCTTAGATTTGAGTTCAGCATTAGGTCCCTCTCTGGCATAGGCCATTACGCTGCTGTAGAAATTTCCCTTCCTGCAATGGATCCTGATTTCAACAAGATCCCTTATGCTGAAACCGAACACTACACTTCTCATTGCAGAAATAAGAGGTATGTCCTGCCTCATGTTGTCTATTATTCTAAGAAGATTCAGGAAAACCTGAACTTCAACCGTCTCAAAGTACTTGCCGTTCCCCTCACCGTAGGCTTCTATCCCATCATTAATAAGATATCTCTCGACTTCTTCTACCGTGTTGTTGTTTCTGGCAATAACTGCGAAATCGGCCAGCCTGAGCCTGCGGATTTCCTTCTTTTTTGTATCATATATTTCCTGCCCCAGCCGTTCCCGGATTATTCCGGCAATTACCGCTGCTTCCGCCTCACCCTTATCCGGTGCAGCTTCATCAAATTCTTCCCGGTTTATTATATGGATTCTGGCAGCCATTCCCGGATATTCATCAGCTGCGGTACAGTGCAACTCTGCCCTCTGGTCATATCCTTCCATCAACTGTCTGAACAGATCATTTACAGGTTCCGTCACATTCTTCTTGCTCCTGAAATTGCTGTTCAGATTAAGAAGAAGGCTCTCTTCCTCATCACTGCTGGCGTAAAGCATAGCCTTATGCTGAAAAAGCTCCGGCTCCGCAAGCCTGAATTTATATATA
The DNA here is from genome assembly GCA_028702415.1 of Eubacteriales bacterium. GTDB lineage: Bacteria > Bacillota > Clostridia > Peptostreptococcales > Anaerovoracaceae > Lentihominibacter. The sequence goes on along the minus strand of JAQVOT010000015.1, from coordinate 2,869 downwards.
CATTGCTTCACATCCCCAACCATGAAGAGATTGTTATTTCTTACGATACGCCTTATTATTTCTTCCTGAAGGTAATTGCTGTCCTGATACTCATCAATGAAAATATAATCAAATTTCTCCCTTAGCTCATCTGCCGCCTGATCTGATTTAAGTATTTCAATGGCATAGTGCATAACATCATCGAAATCGATAACCCCCGCATCTGATTTTGCGTCTTTAAGTTCTTTTACGAATTCTTCAATTATGTCTATGTAATACAAGGTATCATCATAAACATCCCTCAGATCCTGCTCAAAATCATCGAAGGATTTATCAAAATATTCCTTCTTAATTCCATCAATTATGGCTTTGCCGGAACCTCTGTGTTTTTCCTGTAATTTCTTCAGTTCACCTTCATAAAATGGTTTTTCTTCTTTGCCGGCTCTCAGAGTTTCCTTCTTGAACGACAGCAATGCGGGTTTAAGTTTCTCAAGACCCTCCCTGATATGCGCACTGTCCCCGGAGATGCCTATGGCTTCTTCATATAAACAGGTGGAATTATGGACATCCGCCAAAGCTTTCATATATAGTTTCCGGGTGTTATCCGTATTCAAAACCCCGGCAGCCTTTTTAAATTCGTATGTTGCCTGTTTAAGCCTGTCACTGATATCAGATGCCATCAGCTCATAAGCTCCCAGAGCTTCCATTGGGTTTTCTCCTCCGATGATATGAGCCTTTTCTTTTGCCCATTCCATGTATTCAGGAATGCTAACAAGGGTCCTGTATGTTTCCAGAATATTATCCTTGAGCCTATCGTCGCCTCTATCCCTGCTGTATTTCAAGAGAAATTCCCTGAGAATTTCATAATCCTGCTGATATCTTCTTTCAAATACCCTGTCCAGGGCTTCTCTTTTCATAATTGACATCTGTACATCATCAGCAATGGCGAAGCCCGGCTCAAGATCTGTCAAATAAAAATACTGCCTGATCACTTCAATTGCAAAGGAATGAAATGTGCTTATATTTGCAGCAGGCAGCTTCTGGAGCTGCCTTGTCAACCCCGCCTCACGAAAGGCATTTTCCAGTCTCTCTTTCATCTCAGCTGCTGCGGCCTTTGTAAAGGTTGTGATAAGGAATCTGTCAATATCTGCTCCTTCATTTATCACAAGATTTTTTATGCGCTCAACAAGGACCGTTGTCTTGCCGGACCCTGCCGCTGCTGAAACCAGAATGTTCTTTCCGGTTATTTCAATTGTGTCTTTCTGTTCCTTTGTCCATTCCATATTATTGCCTCCGTATACCCACTTTTATACAAATTTATTATAACATATTGTGGTATAATAACAGGAAACTGAAATCAAATAACGGAGGAAATATAATGGCAGACTTTAAAAGACCAACTATGCTGATGATTCTGGACGGGTACGGCATAAACTCTTCTGTCGAGGGGAATGCTATCGCAAAAGCAAACAAGCCCAATCTCGATAAAATATTTAACGGATACCCTAATACAACACTAAAGACCTGTGGCCTGGATGTTGGTCTGCCGGAAGGACAGATGGGCAATTCCGAAGTTGGACACCTGAATATCGGTGCCGGCAGAATCGTATATCAGGATCTGACCATGATAACAAAAGAAATTAAAGAAGGAAAATTCTTTAAAAATAGAGCTTTTCTTAAGGCTATTGAACACGTAAAGAAAAACAATTCAACACTGCACCTTCAGGGACTGCTGTCAGATGGCGGCGTTCACAGCCACATCACTCACCTTTTCGCTCTCATAGACATGGCAAAAAAAGAAGGCGTAAATAAACTTCTTGTACATTGCTTCCTTGACGGCAGAGATGTTCCACCACGTTGTGCTATGAAATACATGAATCAACTGACAGATTACATGAATAAAGTCGGCCTTGGACGTATTGGAATTGTAAGTGGCCGGTATTATGCTATGGATAGAGATAAACGCTGGGACAGACTGAAAAAAGCCTATGATGCCATGACAGTAGCTGAAGGCTTGCATGCGTCCAGCGGGCAAGAGGCAATCGCAGAGGCATATGAGCGTAACGAAAATGATGAATTCGTTCTGCCAACAATAGTAGACGGTAGCGATGAATACACTGATGGATTCGTTAAGGATGGAGATTCCATAATCATGTTCAATTTCCGCCCGGACAGAGCCAGAGAAATAACAAGAGCATTCGTTGACAGAAATTTTGACGGTTTCGAAAGAAAGAGGCTTATCAAGGATCTTTGTTACATCTGCATGACCCAGTATGATGCAGAAATGCCGAATGTAACTCTTGCCTACCCTCCTGAAACTCCTGCCAACACTCTGGGTTTTTATATTTCATCTCTCGGCATGAAACAACTGAGAATTGCAGAAACAGAGAAGTATGCTCATGTAACATTCTTCTTTAACGGAGGTATTGAGGAGCCTGAAGCCGGTGAGGATCGTATTCTTGTGCAATCTCCATCTGTCCCCACATATGATATACAACCGGGAATGAGTGCTTCTGAGGTTACGGCCAGAGTTCTTGAAGCAATCAATGGGGATAAATACGACCTGATCATCCTGAATTATGCCAATGCTGACATGGTTGGACATACAGGCGTGATGGAAGCTGCAGTTAAGGCAATTGAAACTCTCGATAAGTGTGTACCACAGGTTGTTGATGCTGTCCTTGCAAAAGGCGGACAGATTCTGCTTACCGCCGACCATGGCAACGCAGATGAAATGGCTGATTCAGAAGGAAACATACTCACGGCACATTCACTGAACGATGTGCCCCTGGTTAATATATCCGCTTCCCCGGCTCCACTTAAGGATGGGGGCAGACTTTGCGACATTGCACCTACACTCTTAAAGATGATGAATCTGGATATCCCTGAT
>JAQVOT010000197.1 GCA_028702415.1 Eubacteriales bacterium | reverse complement strand
CAATTCACCCACACACAAAGTTCAAGGGACAGGTATACGTACTGAAGAAAGAAGAGGGTGGAAGACATACACCATTCTTCAACGGTTACAGACCGCAGTTCTTTTTCAGAACAACAGATGTAACAGGCGATCTTTCACTGCCGGAAGGTGTTGAAATGTGTATGCCTGGAGATAACATCATAATGACAATTGAGCTGATTACTCCAATCGCAATCGAAGAAGGACTGAGATTCGCTATCAGAGAAGGTGGCAGAACAGTAGGTTCAGGCGTTGTAACAGAGATTATCGAATAGCTCAAGCAGATTTGAAATCATGAAGACTTCCACGGAGGTCTTCTTTAATTTAAATAACTATGCTATAATTGTTGCGTATGAAATGAGTAACCTGAGAAAGGAGATATCTCATGAGAAAAAACAGATTATTGATGGTATTAATGGCAATAATGATGATCGGCATTATGGCTTTTGCTTTTGCGGGATGCGGTGATGATGGAAACACCGAGCAGACAACTGAAGCCACAACTGAAGAAACTGAAACCCAGACAAACGGCTCCTTACTTGATGATCCGGAATATGATATAAACGTTGTTCTGGTTAATGCAGGACTTGAGGAAGCCCTTGATGCCACCGGAGTTGATTACAGTATCATACAGTTCAGCAATATTTCCAACGAAGTTGCAATTAATGCTTCAGGGGAATACGATGGTGTTGCCGGCACTTTTATGGCTTATGAGAAGGGAAACACCGAATATGAAAATCTTCCGGATTACCAGATATCAGGTGAAAAGGATGGGGTTGTTTATGTTCTGATGCTGGCGACTGATGTCAGATACAATGCGGAAGATCCTCAGGAAGAAGAAGAATACTTCAAACTGACCGAGGCACTGAAAGCCTTCACTATTGAATAGTTTGTAAGTTAAATGGGAAAAAGGAATGAAAGATTATTATATTAAAGATCTAAAGACAAATGAGGATATCACTTCGTATTTTATGGTGAAGAGTGCTTCCCTAAGGGTGGGTTCAAACAGAAAAACTTACCTGGACCTGGTGCTGGGCGATGCCACGGGAGAAATCAACGCTAAGAAATGGGACATTGCAGATGAAGAGGTTGCAGGTATCGAAAAAATTATTGAAGGCAACATTATCAGGGTAAGAGCAATTGTCACAGAATGGAACGGCATGAAGCAGCTTAAGGTTTCCCGGATAAGATTGACAGGGGCAGAGGACATGCTGGATATCAATGATTATGTGAAGGCAGCCCCGGAAGATCCGAAAGAAATGTATGATTACATCTATGCCAAGGTAGACAGCTTAGAGGATCAGGATCTCAGGAAACTATGCACCAGAGTGCTGACCGATCGCAGGGAAAAAATCATGTATTACCCTGCTGCATCAAAAAATCACCATGCAGAAATGGCAGGCCTTCTGTGGCATGTGAAACGTATGCTTATGACGGCGGAGAAAGTATGTGAGGTTTATTCAGAGCTGAACAGAGATCTGCTCATGGCAGGTGTGGTTCTGCATGATATTGAGAAGATGATAGAAATAGAATCTAATGAGCTTGGGATTTCTTCGGGTTACTCATTTGAGGGCAAGATGCTGGGGCATCTGGTTTTGGGAGTACGGGAACTTGAAAAGCTTTGCGGCGAACTGGATATATGCCGAGAAAAGACAGTAATGCTGGAGCACATGGTGATTTCGCACCACTACGAGCCGGAATACGGAAGCCCCAGGAAGCCACTCTTCCCTGAAGCTGAGATGCTTCATTATCTGGATATGATTGATTCCAAGATGTACGATATGGAAGAGGCCATTTCTATGACAGAGCCGGGAGAGTTCAGTGATCGCGTGTGGACTCTGGATAATAGAAGCATATATCGAAGCAGCGATAAGAATTAAATTTGAGAGGTAGACAAGTATATGATCAAAAAACCTGATGAAATAGCAGAAATCATTAAAAAGTTTGACAGAAAGGGATATGATGTCATATGTGCAGGCAAGTGCATTACAGGATCCCTTCTTGGAGAAAGCCCACTTGACTGGGACATGTACACGGAATGCCCTCAGGAAAAAGTGAGAGAAATGTTTCCTGAAGGTGAAGTGATGGGAAGCAGAACAACAAGGTTGGATTACACGAGTTTTGTTGAATCTCAGCATGTAAATGAGGCAGATCATCTTGAAGGTGTTATTGCTGACATTATTACCCTTGAGGGACCAATTGAGGAGCAGCTGGGGATTTATGATTTTACATGTGAAGCTACAGGAGAACATGCTAACGGTTCTGCCGTTGACCCATTTGGCGGACGAAATGACATCAGGCAGAAGCTATTAAAACCTGTTGGAGATTTCAGGAATGCAGTTAAGAAGAAGCCTGAACTTATCTGGAAAGCACTGCGCTATGTAGGACTTTATGGATTTGACCTAAACAGGGAAATATTCGAAACAATTCAGGCAAATTCCGAAAGAGCAGCTATTGTTGATAAAGAAACGATTCTTTATGAGTTCACCACATCAATAACCGGAGATTATGCGGGAAAATTTCTGAAGATGATTAACGGATTGAATCTTCTGGATGCCATTGTGGGTCCGGTAGGATTTTCAGTTAATCCGAGAGAGAAGAAGGATTTCAGCAAACTCTGTGAGCGCATAGATGAAACCAAGAAAATTCCAATCAGAAGACTGGGACTGTTCTATCTGGTATTTGACAAGAACTACGAAAAGGTATTGAATTTCCTGCCACAGGAAGAGGATACACTGGATTATCTTGTAGAAGCCAAGAGACTATGCCCAAAACTTTACTTCTGTAGAAATGATGAGATGCTGAAGAACTTTATTTCCAGGTACGGTTGGGATAAGTTCCACTTCTACGACAGGCTTCTCAAGGCCCAGAATATCGTCTTTGAGCTTGACAGTCAGCAGCATTATGCCAGAGATCAGATCATGAAACTTATCATCGGAGAGAAACAGCCGATATTTCTCGAGGATCTGGTAATAGATGCGGACGACATTATTGAAGCAGGAATAACTGATGATCGTGATAGGGCAGAATATCTTCTGGAGCTTTTGCTTACACCCGTTCACAAGGACAGGTTCAATAATGACAGAGATAAGCTTCTGAAATTTGCCATAGGTTTCAACAAGAGTAAAATAAGAAGAACTTTCAGAAACGTAAACTGGGTAAGATAGTAGCAAGAGATTAGAAAATGAAGAAA
>JAQVOT010000196.1 GCA_028702415.1 Eubacteriales bacterium | reverse complement strand
GGAAGGTATTTGCATGAGAATACACCGAAGAGACCGAAAAGGTCTCTTTTTTTGTACCTTATTAAATGGCTTCCCGGGGTTTTGTCGGTTGTATCATATATGGTTGAATCCTATAATTCTGTGTAGGAGCTAGTGCTCAATGTCAATACAATACGCATTGGGTTCTGACAGCAAAGAATTGCGAAATCAAAGAGATCTTTTTCAAAGTCAAGAAAAATTCGCCCCAAAATAGGTATGTATAGAACCTGTTGCGCATCTGTAGAATCCGGCAAGAGCAGTATTTCCATATTAATGCCATGATAAAGAGAAGGGAGGACATCGAGTTATGAAAGACATACTTTATTTGAAGGAGGGACGAAACAGGATAAATTTGCCATTTGAGGACATCGTCTATGCAGAAAAGTATGGGGCAAAAGTAATTATCCATGCACAGGAAAGGGATTACTTTATCTATGAGACTTATATCAGCTTACAAAAAAGACTTGATGATAGATTCATCAGACCCCATGAAAGTTTCATTTTTAACCTGGATCATATAAGCAGTATAGAAAACAGCAGAGTAAAAATGGACAATAATGCATGTGTCGGCATGTGTGAAAAATGCATACGCAAGCTTCGCAGGGGAATGGACGAAAATGCTTGCAAATACTAGCTTTATGTAGTATATTATTTGGCGGTATCGCCATTGTGGCGATACCGACAAATATTTATAATTTTACACACGGAGGTTTGACAGGAGACCGGTGCCTTAACGGCCAGTCAGATGGCTGTCGCGCATAATCAGAAGGAGCGTGCAGAAGGTTGTTTCCCAAGAGACCGTCGTGGAAGGAAAAAACCTAAAGGAGAAAGAAAAATGTCAGTAATTTCAATGAAACAATTACTAGAAGCCGGTGTTCATTTCGGACATCAGACCAGAAGATGGAACCCTAAAATGGCTCCTTACATCTTCACGGAAAGAAACGGAATCTATATCATCGACCTGCAGAAAACTGTACGGATGATTGATGAAGCCTATAATTTCATGAAGGAAGTTGCAGCAACAGGCAAGCCGATTCTCTTCGTTGGAACAAAGAAGCAGGCTCAGGCTGCCATCGAAGATGAAGCCAAGAGATGCGATATGTTCTTCGTAAACCAGAGATGGTTAGGTGGAATGCTCACAAACTACAAGACTATTTCGACCAGAATCAAAAGAATCGCCGAAATAGAAGAGATGGAAGCTGATGGTACATTCGATAAATTGTCAAAAAAGGAAGTCGGCAAGCTTAGACTGGAATATGACAAGCTGGTAAAGAACCTTGGCGGTATCAGAGATATGAAGAATATGCCGGGAGCAATCTTCGTAGTGGACCCTAAGAAGGAAAAGATTGCCGTTGCGGAAGCCAGAGTACTGGGAATTCCGGTAATAGGTATAGTAGATACAAACTGTGACCCGGATGATGTTGATTACATTATTCCGGCAAACGATGACGCAATCCGAGCTGTCAAGCTGGTGGCCGGTTGTATGGCAGATGCTGTTATTGAAGCAAAGCAGGGAGAAAGCTTTGACGAGGGCAAAGCTGAAGAAGCTGTAGCCGAGGTTGAAGAAGCCCCTGCTGAAGAGGAAGTTAAGGAGGAAGAATAATGGCTGTAACTGCTCAGATGGTAAAAGAACTGCGTGAAATGACAGGCGCAGGCATGATGGATTGCAAGAAAGCCTTGGTTGAAACCGATGGAGACATGGATAAGTCTGTTGAGGTTCTGAGAGAAAAGGGACTGTCAAAGGCTGCCAAGAAGGCAGGAAGAGTCGCTGCAATGGGCCTGGTTAAGGCTGCTTTTGCAGAAGACGGAAGGGCTGCTGCAATCGTAGAAGTTAACTCGGAAACTGACTTCGTAGCAAAGAACGATGAATTTATCGCTTTCGTGGAAGGATTGGCCAAGCTGGCTCTGGAAAGTGATGCTGCTGATATGGACTCATTCATGGCACTGCCTTTTAGCGATGGAACAGTTGCGGAAACCCTCACAAACAAGATTGCCAAAATCGGTGAGAACATGAATATCAGAAGGTTCATCAAGCTTAACGAAGAGGGTGTTAAGTATGCTGGATATATCCACAATAACGGACAGATTGGAGTAATAGTTGGTCTTGCAACTGATGCTGACATTGCTGACCTTCAGGCATGCGGCAAGGATGTTGCCATGCAGGTTGCTTCAATGAATCCAAAGTTCCTCGATGATACTGAAGTTGACCAGGATTGGTTGGAAGAGGAAAAGAAGATTGCCAGAGAACAGCTTCTTAACGAAGGCAAGAAGGAAGAACTCCTTGACAGAATCATTCCGGGCAAGGTCAATGCTCTTCTGAAGGAAGTATGCCTTGTTGAACAGAAGTTCGTAAAGGACGCTGATATGACAGTTAAGCAGTATGTTGATAGCGTTGCCGCTGGTATCGGCAAGGACATCACCATAAAGACAATGATCAGATACGAGGTGGGCGAAGGAATAGAAAAGAAGGAAGAAGACTTCGCTGCAGAGGTGGCTGCACAGCTGAACAAATAAGAAACAGATTGAGTTTGAAAGCCTTGGGAATCACAAATTTCCCGGGCTTTTTCATTTTTTGTCATATCCTCGTTAGTTACCGGAAGCCAGAATGACATAGAAAACTTTAGGGCCCAAAAATACGAAAAGAGCTGTCAGTATATGATTACATGTCTTGATTAAATGACACCATTGATTTTATCAGAAAATTGCGATAAAATGTAATTATATACTTACACATAACCCCTAGGGAGGATACGAGAGCCTTGCTATTACTGCATTTCTAAATTGGCACGCTTGTTGATTCATAATGTGTTAAATCATCAGTTATTTATATATACTTATGAGGAGGAATACATATCGTCTTCCGTCGAAATGCGGAGGGCAGGACTTATATGGCACGACAGTATCATGAAATTCCGCTACAGCTGCTGAAGGCTCATTACTATGATGTGGATGGCACAGCAATTGTCTATTCCCTGAACCCGGCGGGAGGTATCTTGCAGCACGACAGACTGCTTACGGAGATCGAAAGTGAAGCAGGTACAGATGCAATATTCACTACGCCGGGAAACAACAAGTACTACAGGATGGATGATGGTTGTGCAAAAGTGTGGAACAGACTCTATGTGCACAGCGAAGGTGTTTTAGAATACTTGCCTGAGCACAATGTTCCCTTCGCGGAATCGAATGTCTATCAA
>JAQVOT010000195.1 GCA_028702415.1 Eubacteriales bacterium | reverse complement strand
TTGTGACATCGAAAGTGAAAAGTTTTCCGAGCGCAATATGCTTGAAACAGCACAGAAATTGATTAATGTGCCTCTTTCAGATGCCCTGCAGACGCTAACGAGCGGATATGGCAATGCCAGCGAGGAGGAAGATGAATGAAACTTACTTTCTTAGAAGATGACAGTCTGTTTGCACTCAAAAGCAATCTAAACAAGCTATATACTAAGTTTGCTTCGCCCGATGCGGAATGGATTACAGAGTATTTTGGCCGCTTTCCTTTTATTGAAACCAAATATTCTGTTGACGATTTCTCGCTTGATATGTCTCAGGACAAGCCTTTCTTAACAGAGTTTGAAAATGTACAGCGAGTTTACAATAGTCTTAGTTTTTTGTCGAGTTCTCAAGCTTCAGACGAACGGCTTTGGGCAGGACTATGTATAAATCATTTTTGGAAATACACTCAGTACAGATGGGATATCGTCTCGAATTGTACTATTGATAGCGTAAAACAGCATTTTTTCTTTGGTTTCGGTGCAAGACGTTCTCTGACAAGAAATGCTATTGCGCGTTTATGGTGGATAGGTCGTTTGACGCATGATCCTTCTCGTAAGGATCCTTATGAACTTACCCGTTTTGTGTGTGAAAACGCTGACTATATTATGCACATTCTTGAGCGCAATACATCAAACAGCTCCATGATTACAAAGGCATTTTTATCTGCACTCTTAACAGCCAGAGCGGAAAGATGCCTCATCAACACCGATACTGTCGGAGAATTATCAAAATATCTTAATCTCCTCGGTGGTACATATATATTGGACTGTCTGCCGGAATCAAAGATTTATGATAAAATACTTGATAAAGCAAGGAGCATGAAGGCTTCTTAGTCGAAAGGAAGTTAGCGCCTGATGTCAGAGTCAATCTTTACTCTTTATAGTGATGAAAGGTTCGAGAAAATACTGTATTACCTTAAAGAGCGAGGCGTTATCACTTTTAACGCTTTAATGCGCTTTGATTTTAATGAATTATTATTTGTCCCAGGCGTCACAGAATCTCTGATTGTAGAAGCCAAGCAGCTTTTCTCCCTTCATAAAACTTGCCCTGTTATTGCTTCGGAAGATCCGAATATTACTGAATCTCCTTGCGAACTTGCGGCATATGAAAGCTCAAGTAAAATCGATCTTGAAGAAATCCCGATTAATGTTAACCCGTTTGATAGAACGCCACAACAAGGAGATAACATAAAAGACGTCTTATTATCTGATACCTCAGAAAATATTGATTCTCTGAAAACTCCGAATTTGAAGAGCCTTTCTTCACTTCATTTTGTAAAACAAATTGACTATTTTCCTTTGTCAAACAGAGCAAAGAACTGCCTTAAACACACAAGCATTTCCTCACTTGAAGAATTATTATCCACCACTGAAGAAGATTTAATGCGCATTAGAAATATGGGCAGGAAAACCTGTCAAGAGATATTAGATTTTTGCAGCAATATTTTCTGTCTGGAAGTAGGTGATACTTTCTCCCATCTGGAATCAGAATTATCTTCTTTAAACCAAGTTGGCTTTTCAACTCTATCAAACAGAGCAAAGAACTGCCTTAAACTTGCAGGGATTTCATCGCTTGAAGAATTACAATCTTTGGCAGAAGAAGACTTATTGACAATAAAAAATCTGGGTGTAAAAACACGCCAAGAAATATTAAACTATCGTGAAACTGCCATTTCTCCAAGTGTTGACCCAACCAAGTTGTATTATCTGGAAAACATCGCACCAGAAAACAGGCCGATTCCAATTTCCTTGCTTCATAACATTGGAATGTCCGAACAGGGACTTGATTTATTCCTGAGAAATAATCTCTTTACTGTCGGTTACCTTTGTGATCGAGGGCTGACTCCTCAGGAATATTCATTTGCCCGTATGATTAACGACTATTTTTCTATTCCTATTACTAAGCATTTTACTGACGCCGTTGAGGCTCTGAAAGACAGTGCAAAGATAAGTATATCAAAACGTTGCAGCGGAGCGACTTTGGAAGAAATCGGGAAGGAATTACAAGTAACTCGTGAAAGGGTAAGGCAAATCCTTGCTAAAACATGCCGTAAGCTTACAGGCATTGCGGAATTGGTTGCAGGCGTTCTGCTTTCATTAGATAAGGCAGCCTTTTCCTTTTCAGATCTCATTAATCTTTTCCGCTCTGAAGAGTCAGCCATGTGCTGCAAACTTGTTCTGCAGGAGTCTGAATATGTACGTTACATAAAATTTTCCGACAGTTTCATAAAAGCTGATGTCTGTGGTGCTGATATCGAAGACAGACTCAAAGAATATACAGATGAAATCATCAGCGAAGGCATTAATTTTTATGACAATCTTGAATTAATAGAGTCTGAGCTTGAAAAACATAGCCTGGGTTATTTCGACGCTTTAGATATTATGAACTTTCTCATACATAACAAATATCGTTTCTACGGTGATTATGTCACTAAGGGTACTCAGCCATACGCAATTGTCTGTCACGATGCCGTTCGCAAATTTTTCAGGTTTGATATCAAACTAGATTCTGATGAAGATAATGCGGATATGCATACACTTAGGCAAATTATTGCTAAACATTATCAGGGTGTTCACCTACCTCCGAACAATAGGGCGTTAACTGCCGGAATGACCCGCGATCCATCTAAATTAATACTATCCGGCCGCGGACGATATTGTCCCATTGAGAAAGTTATATACAGCGTATCCTTGTTTGAAGAGCTTCACAGCTTTATTACAAACAGCCCTCAGACCTCGTTTTACTACTCCGAATTATTTTCTCATTTCCAAGGACGTTTTCTGGCAGAGACGAATATTGATAACCCGAATTTTCTGCACGGAATGCTTAAATGCCTATATCCAAATGAGTTTACGTATGAAAGAGACTTAATGTCCAAAGTCGGTGAACCCAGGCAGGATATAGATGATCGATTGAGTCAGCTTCTGCTTGAAAATGGTCGCGCCATGACTAAGGCAGAGATTAAACACGCAATTCCTGGCATAAATGATTTCGTTATTTTATTCTCAGTGATGAGGCTCCCGGAGGTCATTCAGTGGGATTATAATGAATTTAATCACATCGATAACATAAATATTACCCATGAGGAAAGAGCAATGCTGCTTGCATCTATAAAAGCACAAACCGACTTGCATAATGGCTATTCGAGCGATGCCCTGTTATTCACCGCAGTAAAAGGCA
>JAQVOT010000014.1 GCA_028702415.1 Eubacteriales bacterium | reverse complement strand
AAGAAGCTGAGAACGACATGCTGGAGCCCTGGATGGTTACCGAAAAATATAGAATACTTTGTACCGGTTTTGCGAAACACAGGGGAATTGGCCCTGTGAAAATATGGGGTAACAGACTGTATGTATGTGCTTGCGAAAAACCTGGACTTTTTGATGCTAAAATGGGAATGTTCTACGAATGCGAGCTTGGCAACATGGAAACGCTTTATCCGTTCCTGACAGAAAAGATCCAGACCCTGGTAACCAATATCGATGGAATAGATGAAAAAATCAGAGCCAGGGGATGTCCGGGAGTTGATCGGGTGGTGTCCATCGGTGAGGCTCTTGATTTTGATACAGTATGGGACAGAAAGGACATAATCGATATTCTAACAGAGTGATATGATGTATTTTTTTCAACGGAACACACAATTCAAAAATAGTATTGCATGCATCTGTGATGATGGCAGAAAATACACATATGAGCAGCTGTGGAACCTTGGAGATGAACTGATCGGAAGATTTGAGGGCAGAAGACTGGTTCTTTTGCAGGGTTCCAATGACATTGAGAGTCTAGCTTCATATCTGGCTCATCTTAGGGCCGGTAATCCGGTTATACTCATGGGCAAGGATGCTGACAGCAGCCTTGTTGATGGCATGAAGAAAACCTATGGGCTTATGAAGGGAAAAGGGCCGGATATTGTTAATGCTGATCTGGCACTGCTTCTTTCCACATCTGGAAGTACAGGAGCACAGAAACTTGTCAGACTTTCATATGAGAACCTTCAGTCAAACTGCGATTCTATTGTGGAATATCTCGAATTATCTGCCGATGACAGACCGATTACAACTCTGCCCATGGATTATACATATGGTCTTTCGGTACTGCACAGTCATCTCTGTGTTGGTGCAACTGTTATTCTCACCAATAAGACACTGTTTGATTCCGGATTCTGGAGTCTTGTGGAGAAATATAAAGCCACTTCTATGGCAGGCGTGCCATATACATATGCCATGTTTGACAGGCTTAAGCTTACAAGTATGAATCTTCCCTATCTAAATACGATGACCCAGGCGGGGGGACACCTGAAGCCCGAGCTTCAGGAGAAATTTGCCCTTTGGGCGAGGGATACAGGGCGGAGATTCTTCGTAATGTACGGTCAGACCGAGGCTACGGCCAGAATGAGTTACCTTCCACCGGAAAAATGTCTGGATAAACCCGGCAGCATAGGGATTCCGGTTCCGGGAGGCAGCATGGAGATAGTTGAAGGCGAAATAGTATACCGTGGACCTAATGTATCAATGGGATATGCCACATGTATAGAAGATTTGGCAAAAGCAGATGAAAATCATGGAATGCTTCAGACCGGGGATATGGGATATATGGATGATGATGGTTATTTCTATATTACCGGTCGAAAGAAAAGATTTATCAAGCTACAGGGTAAACGAATCAGCCTTGATCAGATTCAGGATGTGCTTATAAAAGAGCTTGCGGAAGCAGAAAGTCCGGACATAGCTGTAACCGGTGAAGACGACAGTTCAATAACAGTATGGATCGCAGGTAGAGACAGACCTGGCTTTTCGGAATGCATACGGAATATATTTGAAGAAAAATGGGCTATACGGTCAAGAACCATTGACCTCAAATACATAGATATAATACCGCGGAATTCTTCAGGGAAAATAATTTATAAGGAGTTAGTATAATGATTTACAGGAAATTTAAAGCACTGGATAAAGAAATCTCTCTTCTGGGTATGGGCGTAATGCGACTTCCAATGGATGAACAGGGCAGGGTAAATAATCAGGAGTGCATCGACCTTATCAGACATGCGGTTGATAAGGGAATAAACTATATAGATACAGCTTTCACCTATCACGATGGGATGAGCGAGAGAATTGTTGGGATGGCTCTGAAGGACGGATACAGGGAAAAAGTTATCGTGGCAGATAAAATGCCGATGTGGCTTTGCAGGTCAGAAGAGGATCTTGACAGATACTTTGAGAAACAGATTAAACGTTTGGACATGGATTATATCGATATGTACCTTCTTCACAACATTATTCCACCAAACTGGAAGAAAGTTATGAAGTACAATGCCTTAGAATGGCTTCAGAAGAAAAAGGATGAAGGACTGATCAAACATATCGGTTTTTCGTTCCACGGGGACTATAAGCTGTTTAAAGAGGTTATAGGCGCATTTCCTTGGGAATTCTGCCAGATTCAGCTGAACTATATTGACAGGGATGAACAGGCAACGCTTAAGGGACTGGAATACGCCCGTCAGAAGGGAATAGACGTAATTGTGATGGAACCGCTGAAAGGTGGACGTCTTACAGACAATGTACCTCCTAGTGTACAGAAAATATGGAATAAGGCAGCAGATGAAGGAGTGGTTTCTAAAGACAGAAGTCCGGCAGAATGGGCATTCAAATGGGTATGTGCACAGCCCGGAGTGTCCCTTGTTCTCAGCGGAATGAATTCTATTGAACAGATTGACAATAATACAGCAATTTTTTCCAAGGAAGACATCCATGTTTTGAGCGAAGACGAGCAGTCAATCATCGATGAGGTTACCGCAGAATACAAGGACAAAATCAGATATGGCTGTACCGGATGCGGATACTGCATTCCCTGTCCTCAGAAACTTGATATTCCCGGCATTATTGATTACATTAATGTCTGGTATGCCTACAACAAAAATCCAAGTACAAAATTTGAGTATACAAAATGGATGGCATCTCATGCCTCAGATTGTATCGCCTGCGGACAGTGTGAGGAAAAATGTCCGCAGACCTTGAAAATTATAGACATCATGAAGGATGCTGCAAAAGAATTCGGAGAATAAAAGATTCGATTTATTGTATTACAGATCGAGTTTGTAATCTCCATCCTTGATTTTGCCTGTCTTTCGCATTATCTTATCGATCAACAGTGCTAAAATTGCAGGAAGAACAATATGAAGGAGAACAACCTTCCAAAGAATATCAAGTGAGAAGCCCATATCAGTAAATGTACCAATCTGGCCAACAAAACCACAGGTTCCCATTCCGGCACCAACGGCGATGTTGGTCATTTTAAATACACAGGTTGAAAGAGGTCCTATTATAGCACCGGCCAATGTAGCAGGTACCAGAATCCAAGGATTTTTTATAATATTAGGAACCTGAAGCATGGATGTTCCTATTCCCTGAGCAACCAGTCCGCCAATACGGTTTTCCTTGTAACTTGCAACTGCGAACCCAACCATCTGGGCACAGCAGCCCACCGTGGCGGCTCCTGCGGCAAGACCTGTCAGATCAAGCATGATACAAAGCGCAGCACTTGAAATAGGAGCTGTAAGAACAAGCCCCACAACAACAGACACAACGATTCCAAAGATAAACGGCTGCCATTCCGTGGCCACCATGATGAAGTCACCAATCTTAAGCAGTAACCATCCGAATATGGGTCCAAACAGTTTGGCACCAATACCGCCCATTATAAGTGTGGTGGCAGGTGTCACCAGAATATCAACCGGTGTTTCCTTAGAAACCATTTTCCCGAATTCACAACCGATTGCAACAGCCAGAAAAGCTCCGGCAGGGCCACCTGTAGATTCGATACCGAAACCGGTCATCGTTGCACCCATCATGCCTGTTACAGCACTTGAAAACATAACAAGAGGAGGAGCCTTTAACCCGTTGGCAACCGCAATACCTATACCTGCGCCCATGAGACCTTTGGCTATTCCGCCTATCTCAACAAGAAATGAAGATATGACGTTTTCTCCTAGCAGGTTAGCCGTTTGAGCCCCAAGTACATCCAGTATGGTACCCATGAGCAATGTGGCAAACAAACCCAGCGCCATGGCGGACAGTGCATCCTGAACATATCTCTTAAAACTTATTTCAATGTCTTTACGTTTAAAAAAATCTTTCACAATATTTCCCTTCTTTACATTATATTTTAATAAACTAGCTGGTTAATTTTAACAAAGGGACATATGGGTGTCAAGCAAATACAATACATATGTCAAGACACATGCTTTGACAATATTTGTATCTGAGGGTATAATTTAAAAACAAATTATTCTCAGAATATTTTAGAAATGGTGGAGATTATTGCAGACTTGGTGACTTTATTGCCAGATTCTGATATAAAATTATGAATAGCAGATGTGAAAAAATATTAAAAATTCTAGTGGATGCCAAGGATCCTACCACAGCTTCATCTCTTGCAGAAAAGATGGGGGTCAGCAGGCAGGTAATTGTTGGGGATATTGCTCTTCTAAGAGCAGCTGGACACGAAATCACTGCAACTTACAGAGGATACATTCTTCATGAAGATTCAGGCGAGCCTTCCTTTTTATACGTTGGAATATTGGCCTGTCGACATAACCTTGAACAAATGCAGGATGAGCTGTACACAATTGTGGATTACGGGGGGACTGTAATTGACGTTGCGATTGAGCATGCAGTTTATGGTGAAATTTCAGGGGCACTCAATTTGAGCTCAAGGTTTGATGTGGATCAATTTATCTGGAAAGTCGAAGAGGACGACAACTCCACTCCCATTAGCAGTCTTACAGGTGGAATCCATATCCACCATATAGGATGCAAAAGCAAGGAGATATTTGACAGAATAAAAGAGGCACTTATTGAGAAGCAAATAGCATTAAACTGAAAAGGAAGATAGTGTATAAGATCCAAGTTTTGTATCTTGTAATCAATATAAACATATTCTATAATTAATGATGCTTTTATTATCAACAAATATGGAAGATAAATCTTATGTCAAGATTAGCCTGGTGTCCTTGTCAGGACGAAACGTTTCCGTTTAATCCGTCAAACCATGATGAAGGATGCAACCTTTGTGTTGAAGACAGCCTTAAGTGCGGCGAAATTCCAAAGTGTTTTTTTAAAAGTAACAGATTCCATAGAAGGATTTGAAGACTGGAGCTTTGAACATTTCGCAAAGCTTACATTAGGACAGAAATAAACATAGGTGGAAAGGCATTACAATGGATATTAATAAATTTATTAATCTTTTCAGTATAATAGGCGGAGTGACGCTGCTTGTTCTGGGTGGGCTTGTTGCTATGGAAATGACAAGGGCTGAGCCCGATAAGGCTGGTCTTCTGTTTATCCTTGGTGGAATTATACTTATATTGAGTCTTATTCAGAAGAAACGCCACAGATATTGAGAAAGCGGGTTGTCTTATGGAAATAGACAAGGACATGATGTTGGAAGTCATATCTGGACTTATGGTAATAGATATAGAAGGCAAACTTGTGTACATTAATGAAGCCTGTGCTGACTATATTAAAGTTAATAGAGAAAAATCTATTGGAAAAGATGTTAACCTTGTTTTTCCGCCTTCTACCATGAAAGAAATGCTTAAAGGAGAAAAACGCTTTAACATCCAGTATTACTTTACAGCGGGAAGAATGAGTGCCAGCAGCCAGTTTCAGATCAGAAAAAATGGCGAAATAGTAGGCGTTCTTGAGTATGATATGCTGGAAGAGATTGAACAGCTTGATTACTTTCTAGGGCTCTATTCTGATGCTTTGAAAGAGGAGATCGAATACTTCAGGGAACAGGCTAGAAAATTTCAGGGAACAAAGTATTCAATTAACAACATAATAGGATCGAGTAAAAAAATCAAAGATTTAAAAGAGCAGATTGAGATTGCCGCAATGTCTACATCAACGGTTCTAATAGAGGGAGAAACAGGGACAGGTAAGGAATTGGTTGCTCATGCAATACATAATCTTAGTGCAAGAGCCTACAATGACTTTGTGAAGATTAATTCTGCCGGAATGACTGAGAATCTGATTGAATCCGAATTATTCGGATATGTTGGAGGTGCTTTCACCGGAGCGAAGACAAGCGGTAAGAAAGGAAAATTCGAGCTTGCCGACAGAGGGACACTGTTTATTGATGAAATCAACCAAATGCCTCTTGTCATTCAACCTAAAATACTCAGAGCACTTCAGGAGGGTGAGATTTCACCCGTGGGGAGTGAAAAAGACATAGAAGTGGATGTAAGACTTATTACTGCATCAAACGAAAGACTTCAGAAACTGGTTCTTGAGGACAATTTTCGGGCAGATTTATTTTACAGACTGAATGTTTTCACTATAACAGTTCCGCCTTTAAGAGAACGACTTGAAGATATACCTGAGCTCGTCCAGCAGATAGTTTTCAAATTTAATAAGGAACTGGGGAAAAATATTTCAAAGATAGAGAGTGACGTTTACGAGACTCTTTCAGAATATGACTGGCCGGGTAACATAAGGGAATTATATAACAGAGTAGAATCTGCAATGAACTATGTTCAGGGTGATACATTAAAGAAAGCTCATTTCAACTTCAGAGCTGATAACAGTAAAATCAATATGGAAGCACTGAAGAAGGCCGAGAACCCTATTGAAGCCATAAAACATGAAGCAGAACGAAAGCTTATTAATGAGACTCTTACAATGTTTGATAATAACAGGACAAAAGCAGCAGAATATCTTAAAATATCAAGACCCCTACTTTATCAAAAAATGAAGAGATTAGGAATTAAATAAGGAATATTTAAATTCAGGAGGGCATTTTATGGTCTGTGCAGATAGCAGTGATAGGAGTAAACTGGCACTTCTTTTTCAAGGGATTCAGGATTCAATGGTAATTGCATACCTTCAGGGATACAACGGTACCTGTTATGTTGATCGGTTACCGGACCCGACCTTTGGAATAATTATAAGTGGTGAGTATAGTTTTTTTGGAGGAGATGCAAAAGCAGCCCAGCCTCTACTGGCAAATCTGTCTGATTATATCAAAGGCTCCGAAAGTACGGCAATTTATTCTGATCAATCATGGTGCAACGAATTGATGAAATATCCTCAGAATAATCCTGTGGAAGTTCCAAGGCATGGGATTGTGCAGAAAGATTACGCTTTTGATAAGGATATGCTTTCTGGTTTTGCTTCAGATATTCCGGATGGATTTGAAATTAAGCCTTTTGACGAAGAACTATACAAACAGGCAATTCTTGAAGACTGGTCGGCAGAATTTGTTGAGGCATTTGAATCGGCGCAGGATTTTCTGACTAAGGGCTTTGGAGAAGCTGTTGTTGAGAAATCAACAGGCAAACTTGTTGCGGGGGCTACAACCCAGACTGTATATGATAGTGGCGGTGAAACACAACTGGCAACACACCCGGACTATAGAGGATTTGGGTTAGCCATTGCAGCAGCATCTGCATTTCTGTTGGAAGGACAGAGAAGAGGGCTGCGTATTTGCTGGGACGCCGCAAATCTTACATCAAAACATATTGCCTTGAAGCTTGGATATGAGGATGCGGGAGTTTATTCTACAGTACACCTTTCTTTTTAGAAATAAACAACATTATCAATGTGTAAGTATGCACACACAATGTAAGCGTACAATTATAAAATCCTGGAGAGCTCAATTTCTAATGATATAATAAAAAATCAATATATTGGTGTAAGCGTGAGCTCACATCAATTTTTTTATATGAAACCCTAATACACCAATAATTAAGGCATTTAATTTTTTGGCATGTTTATTGCTTTTTTTATGGAGTAGGATACGAGTATTCTCTAGTGTGTGCATCGGAATGCTTGTGTGAGATTATCATTTTTTTTTGAGAGGAGAAAAACTTATGATTGATGAAAAAAATATTACTTCAGGTGCTGAACAGACACTAGAATCGTTTGGTTATAAGCAAGAACTGAACCGTTCTCTGGGACTGGGAGCTGTATTGCTTTTTGGTATGGCTTATATGGCCCCATGTACAATTTTTTCATACTATGGACTGATTGGCACAAGCACTCACGGTATGGTAGCAATGTCATATCTGATTGCAACAATTGCAATGTTCTTTACCGCATTGAGTTACAGACAGATGGTTAAGGCATTTCCAATTGCCGGATCAGTTTATAACTACACCGCTAAATCAATGAAACAGGAAGTTGGTTTCATGTCAGGATGGACAATCATGTTGGACTACATCCTGCTGCCAATGATTAACTACATCATTGCATGCAACTTTATTCCTATCCTGTTCCCGAGCATTCCTAGATGGCTCTGCATTGTAATTCTAATTGCAGTAGTAACACTTATTAATCTTGTAGGTGTAAAATTTCTTTCAGCAGTAGATAATATTCTAGTAATATTCCAGTTCGTATTCGTACTGGTAGCAATCGTATTTGCTTTGAAGCTGATATTTGCTGAAGGATATAGCCTGATTGATATTAATGGACTTATGGATGTTTCACAGTTTGGTGTAATCGGAATGGATGGACTTATCGGCGGAGCTGCAATCCTGTGTCTCTGCTTCCTGGGATTTGACTCAGTAACAACTCTGGCAGAAGAAGCCAGGGACCCTGGCAAGACAGTTGGGAGTGCTCTGATTCTCCTGGTTGTAATAGTAGGCGGATACTTCGTTTTATCAACTTACATCTTCCAGATTTCATATCCAAAGGGATGGATGGAAATGGACCCTGACAATGGTGCATATGACCTTCTGGGGCACATTGCTCCACAGTGGATGGCTACAGCGATAGTAATTGTAATGATTGCTGCCTGTGTGGCATGTGCAGTATCATCACAGGCAGCATGTGCCAGAATCCTTTATGGAATGGGCCGTGACAAGCAGCTGCCTAAACTCTTTGCTCATGTTAGCAAGAAGAATCAGGTCCCTGACTATGGAATCATTGCAATCGGTATAACCTCACTGGTTGCCATTATCCTTGACCTTGACCTTGCTTCAACAATGATAAACTTTGGTGCCCTCTTGGGATTCTCCATGGTATCCGTTTCAGTTATTGCATGGTACTGGGTAAAAAATAAAAAAAGAGGTGGTCATGCAATACTGAACTACCTGATTTTCCCAATAATAGGTATCTGCATCTGTATGTACCTTTGGGCAAATCTGGGTATGACGGCAATGATTATAGGATTCATCTGGATTATTATCGGAATAATCTGCATGGTTATAGCTAAGAAGAGAGGCGTAAGCCTTGATCAGGAATCACTCTAAAGTAAATTTAAGCTAGTATAAAAAATAAACATTTTTCAGAAGCTTATACCTATAAAGGGTTTAGGCTTCTGAAATTATAATAATAGAGGTTGATATGATATACGCAGATAAAATTTTGAAAAGTAATGCTATATTTGATTCAGTATCTGACGAGCCATTTGCTGGGGGTATTGCCATAAGCGGTAACAGGATTTTAGCCGTCTGCAAAGGTGACGATATTGATCAGTATGCATCAGATGAGACAGAAATATTTGAATTCCAAGATGAACTGATAATGCCGGGACTTGTAGATGCTCATGACCACCTCTGGTGGGGTGCGGTTGCCGACAGCAGTCATGTCGTAAACCTTACGGCATCTACTTCCGAAGAGGAAGCAATTGAGATGATAAAAAAGTTCGCGGCAGAACATCCTGAAGAACCGAGGATAAGAGGTTTTGGATGGTTCCCTGCAACATGGAACGATGCACCTCTGCCAACAAAAGAAACTCTTGATAAAGCTGTACCTGATAGACCTGCATATATGAACTGTGCTGACGCACACACAGCATGGCTCAATACCAAGGCACTGGAAGAAGCAGGCTATAGAGCCGACATGGTTATGGAAGCCGGTTCAGTTGGAGTTGGTAGCGACGGTGAAATGAACGGCTTAATTTTCGAGCCTGATGCCCTTGAGCTTGCCTGGAATAAGTTCTATGATTTCCCTGACGAACAGATTGAAGAAATTATGGATAATTTCATGGCTGGACTTGCTAAACAGGGGGTAACATCCCTGGCTGAAATGAGTGCTGACGACTATGTCCCGTTCTTTCATCACCGATATGATATATTTAAGAAGATGGCTTCTGAGGGTAAGTTTACAAGCAGAGTTCACGCATTCACAAAGTTTATGCGAATGACCGACTTTACCGATTGCCTGAAGTGGAAAGAGGAATTCAATTCTCCATTTTTCAAGGTCTCCGGTGTTAAAGGATTTCTAGATGGGGTAACCTCTACTTATACAGGATTAACATTGGAACCATATGAAGATAGACCTGATACTTGTGGTGTAGGTGTTCCACTTGATAATCAGGAATCACTTAACGCGAGCGTTGTAGCAGCCAACAAGGCAGGCCTTCCTGTCAGAATACATTGTGTATCAGAAGGTGCCGTCAGAATGGCGCTTGATGCTTTCGAAGAATCGATAAATGTAAATGGCAAGCATGATCTTGTAAACGCGATAGAACATATTGAAATCTGTGACCCTGCGGATATCCCTCGATTTCGTGAATTGGGAGTAGTTGCTTCAATGCAGGGAGAACATTTGCCTATGGAACAGAATGAAAAGCTCGTTCGTATGGGTGAAGCTCGCTGCAGATGGGAATGGCCTTTCAAGTCACTGATCGAAGCTGGTGCATCAATGGCATTTGGAACCGACTTTCCGGTTGTATATTATAACCAGTGGCCAGGCATTTATGCTTCAATTGCCCGTAGGAATTATGATGGAACAATAGCAGGTGCTGATAATGGTGAAAAGCTTACACTTGCACAAGCTCTAAAAGCAAATACTATCGGCTCAGCCCATGTTTTCAGCAGAGATTACGAGTTTGGAACATTAGAAGAGGGCAAACTTGCAGATGTTCTTGTCTGCAACACAAATCCATTTACCTGTCCTGAAGAGAAAATCAAGGATGTTAAATCAATTCTGACTATCATGGATGGGAAGATTACGTATGAAGCATAATTATTATATTATTTTATAATATTTATGATTATTGATGGAGGATTTCATGGGAAGTTACCTTAATGTGGGTTTAATGCAGAGCAGCGGCAAAAACATGGATTTCGAAAGCTGCCTGGATAAGATTGAAAAAGATGTTAACAATTTAATGAGCGGTATGAACAGGCCGGAAATCATTTTCGGGGTTGAAATGGGAATAGGACGTTTTTTCAAATATGACAATTGTGAATTGTCAGGAGATACAATTCCCGGCAGAGTCACTGACAGACTTAGTGAGACTGCAAAAAAATATAGTATATATTTCGCTCCGGGCTCTATGCTCGAAAAAGGAACCAAAGAGGGAAAAGATTGTTTATACAACTCTATGCCGATATTCGCTCCTGATGGGAGTCTGATTGACGTCTATCGAAAAATTTGTCCATATCTTCCTGTTGAGGAAGGCATCACACCTGGTGACAGATATGTTACTTTCGATATCAAAGAAAAGAATGTCAAAGTAGGCGTAATGATATGTCATGATTGGTGCTTCCCTGAAATCTCCCGCAATCTGGCTTTGGAAGGAGCAGAGATTCTTTTCCGACCTGCAATTGATCCTGAGGGACTATATGAAGTCTGCAGGACAATTCCGCAGACAAGAGCATTTGAAAACCAGTGTTATTTCATTTCACTAAATATGTGCGGGGAATGGCTTGGTTCATACGCATATGGTCATTCCATGGTGGCAGCCCCAGATGGGCATCTGATTTATGAGGCGGGTGAAAATCCGGCATGCTTGACTCTCACATTGGATATTGGACAAGTAAAGGATGCCAGAAAATATGGGACCTGTTACACAGAGCAACTTTTAAGACAGCTACCTTATTTTAATCCACCAATGGATGTTTATAATAATCTATCAGAAGCGCCGCTGTATAAAACCATTTCCAAGTATGATAATTCTTTTGGGGAAAGAGATAAGCTTTTTAAAGAAAATGGTTTGCAGACTATATGCAAAAGCAGATAATGATGGAGAAAAATTATGAAACAATTCAGACATATGAGATTATCTGATAATCAGGTATCTGATGCAGAAGCAGGCAAGATGTTGGAAGAAGCACTTCATGGCACGCTGGCAATCCAGACAAAGGAAGGATATCCGATTACTATTCCTATTAACTTCGTTTACAAGGATAATAAGATTCTGTTCCACGGTGCCAAGGCAGGCCAAAAATATGAATTAATTCAGGAAGAACCAATGGGCTCGTTTTGTGTAATAGCAGAGGATGATATTAGACCTGAGTTCATCACAAGTCTATATGCCAGCACTATTGCTTTTGGCACTATCAAAGAAGTCAAAGATGATGATGCCAGAATGGATTGCTTGATGAGCATTCTTGAAAAATATGTCCCTACTGTAATGGAAAAAGGCAAACAGTATATTAAAGATAGCTGGGATTCTGTTGCATGCTTCGAACTGGACATAGAATACATGACTGGAAAGATCGGCACAGAATAACTAAGTCAATATAGACATATTATGTTTTTCAGACAAATTGGACTACAGCTGTTCGTTTTTATGTGATGCCGTAGTCCATATTTTTATTAATATATATCTTATGGTTTATACTACTTCTTTAACTTAAGTCAAGGACCGGGTTTTTATTACACTATTAATACACCGGATATTCAGAAAACAATATTACGGACAATATTACGGAATAGTTTCTTAAATAAGGAATAGAAATAATATAAGAATAGTGTTAAAATAATAACAAGATTCGTATTGCACTATTGTTTACAGGAAAGGACTAAACTATGTACGAGACATTAAAGTATGAAGTAAGAGACAACATTGCATTCGTAACTGTTAACAGACCTCAGGCGATGAACGCACTGAATAGCCAGGTTTTGGATGAGCTGTATTGTGCTTTCTATGAAATCTGCAAGGATGATTCAGTTCTGGCAGTGATACTGACAGGGGAGGGCAAGGCTTTCGTGGCAGGAGCAGACATTGCCGAAATGTCAGAGTTGGGCACAGTTGATGCGAGGGTGTTCGCCCACAAGGGACACAATGTAATGAATTTCATTGAAAATCTGAATAAACCGGTAATCGCCGCAGTCAATGGTTTCGCTCTTGGTGGTGGTTGTGAACTGTCTATGGCATGCGATATTAGACTGGCTTCTGTAAAGGCTAAATTCGGACAGCCGGAAGTTGGACTGGGACTGATTCCCGGTTTCGGCGGCAATTTGAGACTGCCTAGACTTGTTGGTAAGGGCATGGCAAAGTATCTTATTTTCTCTGCTGATATGA
>JAQVOT010000194.1 GCA_028702415.1 Eubacteriales bacterium | reverse complement strand
TGCAACTTTGTGCTGAATTAACGGGTGGTCGAAAACATAAATCTTTCCCATTTTATATTCCTTTCTTTATGTTAACTATAACATTTACAATATCATTAACAGCTGTCAACACATGCTGTCAAGCATGTCCGTACGGCGCTTGTGCCTACCGCCCTCAAATTCTGTATCCAGAAAAGCATCCACTATTTCCAGTGCCAGCTGCGGATCAGTGGTTCTGCCACCCAAAGCCAGCATGTTGGCATTGTTGTGCTGCCTGGTTAGAGTGGCCATTTCCACGCTGGTGCAAAGGGCACAGCGAATCCCCTTAATCTTGTTTGCTGCTATAGAAATTCCAATCCCCGTTCCGCAACATACTATTCCTCTTTCGGCCTTTCCTCTTGCCACCGCCTCGGCACAGGCTCTGCCGTAAACCGGATAGTCCACAGAGCTGGTATCATTGGTTCCCAGATCCACGATCTTGATGCCACGTTCCCTCAAATGTTCCTTGATTTTCTCCTTCAATTCGAATCCGCCATGATCCGATGCGATTGCTAATAACATATTCTCCTCCTTGAAGATGACACTTACCCTTTGATGTTGTCATCCTTTTGTCTACACTCTTACGATATTGTAGCCTGCGGACTTCAGCATGCGGTTCATTACCGCGAATCCCACGCCATCAGCATCGCTTAATGCCCCTGCGATTATCATGTCCACACCTTCCCTGTCCAGATCACGAAGCTTGGCGAAAAAGTCGTGAGCCGCTTCAATGAATGCCTTTTCCTCAAACATAATTACGCCTACACTGTTACCAAGTTTCTCATTCAGCTCTTTAAGGCGGTGGATTTCCGCTTTCACTTTTTCCCTCTCGCCTTCAACTACGAGCATGTCCGCTTTTGGTGCATAATGCCTGTATTTCATGCCCGGGGATTTAGGTTGAAAATCTGATTCGCCCACTCCATGGGCTGGGTCCAGTGCCACGTGCTCCCTGGCCTCTTTCAGGGACTTGTCATAAACCACCCTCTTGCCAATGGCTGCTTCCAGTGCCTCTGCCGTAATTATTCCGGGTCTTAGCACGGTTGGCACATCTCCCGTCATGTCGACAACGGTTGATTCGATTCCAACCCTGCAGTCCTCTCCCTGAATAATGGCGTCGATTTTCCCATCAAGATCCTGAACAACATCCCCGGCCCTTGTTGGACTTGGCCTTCCTGACAGATTAGCACTTGGTGCCGCAATCGGACAGCACGCAGCGTTGATCAGATCGAGTGCGACCTGGCTTTCAGGCAGTCTCACTGCCACCGTATCAAGACCCCCTGTTGTTATGTCAGGAACTCCCGGTTTTTTCTTCACCACCAGAGTCAGGGGCCCCGGCCAGAAGTTTTCAATTAGCGCCACAATATCAGGGCTGAGCATAGGTGTCAGCTGACCTATATCGCTGGCCCGTGAAATGTGAACGATCATGGGATTATCACTGGGACGACCCTTGGCTTTATACACTCTTGCCACCGCCTCCTCATCCAATGCATTGGCACCAAGACCATAAACAGTCTCAGTAGGAAACGCCACCAGACCGCCATCCCGAATAATACGAGCTGCTTTTTCTATATCTTCTCTCTCAGTTGTAAGCAATAATGTTTTCATATTAAAATTCTTGCATCCTTCTGGCCTGATCATCCGTAATCAGTCCATCAACAATCTCATCAATATCTCCATCCAGGAACTGATCCAGCTTGTAAACTGTCATGCCGATTCTGTGATCCGAAACTCTTCCCTGAGGGAAGTTATATGTTCTGATTCTCTCGCTTCTGTCTCCTGAACCAACCTGGCTTTTGCGCTGGCCGGCAATCTCGTCAGCCTGTTTTTTCATTTCCAGATCATACAAACGCGCCTTCAGAACCTTAAAAGCCTTCTCCTTGTTCTTTATCTGGGACTTTTCATCCTGACATGTTACAACCAGGCCTGTGGGTTCATGGGTGAGACGGACAGCCGAGTCCGTTGTATTTACACACTGACCTCCGTTTCCCGAAGCGCGGTAAACGTCAACACGCACGTCATTTGGATCCAGTTGGACTTCCACGTCATCAACTTCAGGAAGCACCGCGACAGTAGCCGCAGAAGTGTGTACTCTGCCTGAGCTTTCTGTTTCCGGGACTCTCTGCACCCTGTGAGCTCCCGACTCATATTTAAGCCGTGAGTAAGCACCCTTTCCCTTAATCAGCATAACGGCTTCCTTAACTCCACCTATACCTGTATCGTTTAGATCCATCAGCTCGGTCTTCCAGCGGTTACGCTCCGCATATCGAGTGTACATTCTCAGAAGGTCTGCGCCAAACAGGGCAGCTTCTTCTCCGCCGGTTCCCGCTCTTATTTCCAGAATAACATTCTTTTCATCGTTAGGGTCTTTAGGCAAAATCAGGACTTGCAGTTCGGCTTCATACCCTTCGATCTTCCCTTCAAGCTCAACCATTTCCATCTTGGCCAGCTCTCTCATTTCTTCGTCACCAATCTCCATAAGCTCCCTGGCTTCTGTCAGCTCTTCCTTCGCCTTCTTATATTCATTGTATTTTCTGACGATAGGTTCCATCTCACCCATTTCTTTAATATGCTTCTGCCACACCGGCTGATTATTTATAATATCCGGGTCAGAAACCTTCTGGGCAAGTTCATCGTATTTCTCTGTAATAAAATCTAATTTATCAAACATATTTTGCTCCTTTTTCAATCGGTTATTGTATCATATTTCAAGCCCTTTAGGAAGTTATTTCTGCCCTCTTCAAGAAAGATGGGCTGTTGCATCAGATGATTTCTAATGCGACAACCCATCTCTCTTAACTCTTCTGTGGAAATATGAGTATTCTTATACAGAAGCTCCTGGAGATTACAGTATTCACTGTTCTCTACAATGAAAGAGGTCTCAACCATCCATTCTATGCCCTGCCTGGCGTGCAGATTGCCGTGGTGGTTCAGGTGCTCCATTCTCAATATGCGTGCTGAGTTATATCCCTTCATTATCGTCCATTCTTTAGCTTATTTACCACAAGGTGGCATTACCATATTTCTGGCCATTGTGAAAATCTGTGGATATTTTTTCATTACCTTTTCCTCCTTACAAACCGTCAATTCAGCTTTCGCCAATTGACCTGATTCTATTTCCGACAGCTGAGTTATTTCAGTTGCTCGAGGCTTATTGTTTCCACAGTTCGGCATAGTCATTCTTCTGGATACCGTGTATATCTGTGGAAGTGTATTATGGACTTCAGTCTGTCC
>JAQVOT010000193.1 GCA_028702415.1 Eubacteriales bacterium | reverse complement strand
TGCTGCAGAACTTCTTCAATTCCATCACCTGTCAATGATGAGCATGCGAATACGGGTACTATTTCGCCGGATCCGATACCCTTTGACAGACCCTTTGCAAACTGTTCATCTGTGAGAGTCATGTTTTCGAAGTAAGCTTCCATAAGCTCTTCGTCGGTTCCTGCGATTTCTTCTTCCATTGATTCTCTGTCATCCAGAGTTACAACTGATGATCCGAACTTGTTCTTAAGTTCTCCAATCAGTTCTTCAACATTTACATTGTCTTTATCTGTCTTGTTGATAATAAAGAATCTAGGTACTCCGAATTCCTTGCATGAATCCCATGCTTTCTCTGTACCTACCTGGATCCCTGATGCTGCATCCACGAGGATAGCTGCCGCTTCAACAGCTCTCAGTGCTGAGTTAACTTCGCCAACAAAATCAAACGAACCCGGTGTATCAACGAAGTTAATCTTAACCTTGTTGTATTCAACCGGAACAACCGTACAATTGATTGAATAACCTTTTTCAATTTCCATCTTGTCAAAGTCGGAAACAGTCTGGCCGTCTTCAACCTTACCAAGTCTGGAAATAACTCCTGTAGCTAGAAGGCCGGCTTCCAGAAAAGTAGTTTTTCCGCAGCCACCATGTCCTACAAGTGCGACGTTTCTAATGTTTTCGCTTTTATATCCCTTCATCTAAGAGACCTCCCTAATTAAAATTGTACTTTCTCAAATGCGTGACTTGCGTACACGCGGATATTATAACATCAAGAGAAGTTACTCGCAATTAGTTTTTAGCGGTATCAAGCCTTTTTAAGGCTTGTCATCCATATCCCCAAAAGCAGTGAGAAGGCCATTGTCAGGGCAGCAAACCACAGTTTTGTATCATCTCCCGTATCCGGAGATCTGTCCTTAGGTTTGACAAAATCAACTGACTGAGCTTTGTTATTTATGTCCTCATGAGCAGCTATCAGATTATCACCCTGATAGAGCTTCTCAAAGGCTACAACCGTATTGCCCCCAAGACCGCTGCTATCCAGTGTATAATCCATCTTCAGGGATCCGCTGGGGTTTTCCGGTGTGAATTCCACCCGTCTTGTGGTTCCGGGGATTTCCTGCTCTGTAGCTTTGTTCATCAGTCTTCCGACAATTGTATAATTAATTCCCGGTTCAATGTCGCTGTATTTCACAATATCGGAGATGTTTACGCTTCCCCCCGCAGTGGTAGAAGACTGCCCGGTTTCCGAAATGGATGCGATTGTAGCAATGACCGGAACAGCTGGCTTCTCCAGGACTGTCTCCGATTGAGCCGGTGAACCTACGGTAATATGGTGTTTTGCATCATCAATCTCATACCCCCTTGAGGGTTCAAGTTCCTTAAGATAGTATTCTCCATATGGAATATTGTCTACCGATGCTTTGCCTTCCTCATCTGTAGTCAGGTTAGCATATTTTTTATCTGTTTCTTCGCTGTATAAGCCATACTCCGCCTCATTCAGTGAATAGTAAGTATTTCCTTCCGTTATTTCCGGATTGGATGAAGTTTTTATCAGATTCACTCTGCCGAAGTCGACCCAGTTGATACTAAAGGAAAGCGTCTGCGGTGTGTTAATTCCAAACATCTGGTCCTGCCTGCCGGACAGCTTTATAATATATGGCTGAAAATCCGTCATGCTTGTGGTCAGAGTGGGAGATGTGTACTGTCCACGAACTGTTACCGGAGCTCTTAGCTTAAAGGCTTCCCCCACCGCTATATTAACATTTCCGCTTGTTATTATTTCTTCTCCCTTAACCAGGGTAACATTCTCCGGAACCGGCAGATTGATGCTGTTTTCTGTGGTTCCGATAACATTGATCTCAGGTGTTTCCTGAAGTTCGAGTTCTTCGTTCCAGACAGCTTTAAATGATGGTGCACTAAGTCCCAGCTCCGATTTTGTCGGAGGATCCGGCCATGTTTTTATCGCCGCAACAAATTTTCTGACATTGGATTTCGTGTTGGCGCTGCATCCCTTAAAAGCATCGCCCTTGCCACTTTCTCCATCGTAAACATAACTCAGCATCACATGACAGAATGCATAGCGACCGGTTGAACTTGTGTAGCTGGATTTCAGATTCAGGCCCTTAAGATATCCTTCAGATCTCTCGTGGTATCCGGGATTGCCATATGAATAATATAACGCCTTTGAAAGCAGTACAGAGCTGCAGGGTGTAGCAGTAAATGTTCTTTTTGATCCCAGACTCTGTGTTGGTTCAATGCAGTAAGCCACCAGGCTTTCACCATCGCACATTACATGAAAATCATGGGGCCTGTAATTTTCATATTTAATTCTCTTGTTGTAATAAAGCTTAACGGTTTTTTTAAGGTTTTCGTTTCCCTGAGCGAAAATTACAACCTTCTCTTCTTCTTTGATTTCCTCAAGAACTTCTTCGGAACTGTCGGTTCCCGATTCAACGTCCACATCTATAGCCTCGGTGAGCGTATCGGCTCTTTCATCTGTTGTAGACCTTAGAGTTTCAAAATCTCCGGTCGGTTGACTGACCGTAGCTGTTTCTTCAATTTCCTCATGTTGTGCGTCTTCTGCAGGCTCTGTACTTTCAGTGTTTTCAGTTGCAAATGCAAAGCTGCTACCCACCATTATCATCAATAAAAAAACAGCTATTCCCTTTCGCAGAAGGCTTCCCTTCTTCATGTTTAGCATCTCTTAATACCCCTTTCAAATTTAATCGATGCCGAATAGCCTTTTCTCCCTTTATATGTTTAATATACCATATTTTTCCATAATGTCAACATGAAAAAATGAGTCTCGGTACACGTCCCCAGAACTCATTCCAGTGAGTTTTGGGGACGTGTCCCGCGACTCATTCCGCGACTCATTAGAACTCATTTAATTCCGTATTTTACCTGAACCCGATTCAGTTTCCTCAGCATAGGTCCTCCTAGCAGAATCAGGAAAATCACGGTGGCTATTGCATGAACAAGATTGAAATACAGCGCAGCTCCATAAACCGCAACCACCGTAGCCATTGTTGGCTTGGATGTCATGGCAAGTACAGTCCAAATATCAACTATTGCTCCATACAGGAAGAATACCGACACTGCGCCGAATATGAGAAGGGGCAGTTTCCTTTTGCCTTTGAAGCTGTCTGCTTTTGCATAATACTTCCGGAACAGAAGCCCTGCCAAAAAGCCGCATAGAGCCATTGCCACCATCTGAAATGGTGTCCACGGTCCCTGACCAAACAGAAAATTCGACACGAAGGCCGATATAGCACCCA
>JAQVOT010000013.1 GCA_028702415.1 Eubacteriales bacterium | reverse complement strand
AGATTCCGGAGGTGCAAGGGAGTACTGTAGTACAGGCAGAACCCGGTAACGCCTGCGTATACCTTTCATGGGATACAATCTACGTTGGAGAAGGTGAAGCCAGAACAAAGGTGGAGGCAGAAAAATTCACTATTGATATTGCTACTGTGCCGGAGGATCCGGATGTTCCGCCCGTTACGGCAACTGACGTTCCTGTGATAGGGGATGACTTAACAACTGTCACAATAGATGAACTTGTAAACGATCAGGAGTATTCTTTTACCATCAGCTACAAACTGGTTGAAGAAGGACCTATAATCCCCGTAGGCGAAGTGAATGAAACACCGAAAGACTTGCAGATTGATCTGGAGACATTGTCAGGCTACAAGTCAGTTACTCTAAGGTGGAAACCGGTAAGTGATTATCCTTATAGCTCCGACATAGAATATGTTATTGAAAGAGCAACATCTTTAGATGGCGAATATACCGTCCTTAATGAGGGCACAATAATCACAGCAGAAGGTCTGGACGAAGGAGAATACATCACATACCGTGACGGCGGAGAATCATATGGCTGGAAAGCACCATACTATAATCAGCCCGAAAACTCTTTTGGTACACCAAAGTACTATTACAGAGTTTATGTCAAGAATGCAAGAGAGGCAACAATATCGGATACAATAAGCGATGCATGTGTTCGACAGTTGCAGATAAAAGTAACACTCAAGATGTATAAGAAGCTTACGAGCCATGATGGAAAAAGAAAAACCCTAAGACTAAAAAAAGGAACCAGGTTATATACTGACGGTTTCGGATCAGGAAAATACCATTTCCACAACAAGAGTGGAAATCTGTTCTATGTGATGAGAGTTGCCACAAAGAATGCGACCCCTGTATACTGGAAGGGCAAGTCTGCGAAGAACTATTCACATGAAGAAGCCGAACTCTACGTTAATGAAAGAGGCGTGAGCAGTGAAAAAAGCCGTCTAATCTGGGTTAGTGAATTCTGTCAGCGATTATATGTTTTCAATGGTAGCAAATACAACTGGAAGTGCGTAGCCAGCTGGGATATTTCTACGGGCAAAGCAAATACGCCATCACCAACAGGATCCAAGAAAATACATGGAAAACAATATTACAGAGGCTCGGGACACTGGATTCATTACTGGAATTATTATTCATCAAGGAATGCACTTCATGGGCTCAGATACAGTAGTTGGAAGAATTCTCTTGGAAGCCTGGCTTCAGGGGGATGTATAAGAAATACTAACACGCATGCCAAGCACATATACACTAGGGTAAAAGATTATGAACAACGCTACTGCCCTAAGTATACAAGAGTTCTTGTATACTAGTATATTTGAATGTAAATATTTTACCAATACGAATGAAACAATAAGCACTATGGCAATATCATCAAAAATATGAAGATATGGTTGTAGTGCTTTTGGTCAGTAAAAGGAAGAAAATGAAAAAAGTGATCACATACGGAACATTTGATCTGCTTCATTATGGTCATGTTAATCTGCTACAGAGAGCGAAGGCTCTGGGAGACTATCTTATAGTTGCCATATCCACAGATGAATTCAACTGGAACAAGAAACAGAAGAAGTGCTATTTCTCATACGAAGAAAGAAAACGCCTTGTTGAAGCTATCAGATATGTGGATCTGGTTATCCCCGAAGAGGAATGGGAACAGAAGATAAGCGACATAAAGGAATTCAAAGTTGATACATTTGTAATCGGAGATGACTGGGAAGGTAAGTTCGACTTTCTGAAGGATTACTGTGAGGTGGTATATCTTCCGAGAACTCCTGAGATTTCCACCACTCAGATAAAGAAAGACTTAATGAAATAATCTGATGGACATCAAAAGATATAAAAATGCAATAAGACAGGCCAGGGCAAATAAAAGCTACCTGAAGTTTCTCAAGTTGCCGGTGGACAGGGGTATAATGCTGCTGGAAACTGCTGAACTTACAGAAGATAGCAGACAGATATTTGCCCTTTTAATGTGTCCGGAATCAGATATGAGGACATGTCTGGCAATACCGAAGAAGGCACAGAATCAGACAAAAAAGGTTCTGGCTGACAGGAATATTTCAGATGTCAGGCTGATAACGGCAGGCAGCCTTGAGCATAGAGAATTTCTCGCAAAGGCAGGCAGCATAGTAGTAGATAAGGCACTACCGCCATATTTCATAAAAAGGGACGGCCAGAATATAATAATTCTCTGTGATGAACTGATGGACCCGGGAAATTTCCTCAGACACTCCCCTACGGATTTCGGACATCTGCAGAGGACTGTCCTAATGGCGGATGAACTGCGTTTTGCCGAAAACGGAAAAGAAGAATTATTTAGGAAACAGCTGATGGTCAGCCAGTTTAATGTGAGACAAGGTGCGGATGTTTACTATGCAGGTAATCTCCTAAGACCTGAGAACCGCTATCTGATAAACAAAATAATAGAGAGAAGAGAAGGACACAATCTGGTTATTGCCTTTGAAAATGAAATTAAACCGGTAATATCGGAGTTCATGAATAATTTTGGAGATAATGTTGATTTCCTCCAGATTATGCCCGGAGGTACCATAACATTTGCCGACTACATATGGCAGAATCTTTATAAGAACCATGGATGGTTTAAGATAAAGGCCGACAGGTATTACGAGAGGGAATACAGAAGATTATTTGCAGGTTTAAATATCAGGGAAATCGGTTTTATCAATACAGGCCTTTACGAGAGAATAGAGGTAATACTAAAGTGTAGCTGCAAAAAAGTTTTTCACAATATTCCAAAGCTGTTCTACAGACAGCTGGTGGATGTGTTTTTCAGATATCCCGAAAGACTGAAGACAGTTGTCAGCAGATTTGATAGTGTAACAGAATATGATAAGATGTTTGGAATTGAATCCTGGGAAAACATGCCGTGTTCAGGTGTTTATGCCAGGCCGGAAAGACTGAGCCTCAATGTTAATGATGTTAATATAGAAATGAACTTCCGGTTAAATATTATTACTGATGAGCAGGATGCAGAACTTGAAAATCTGCTGGTAATAGGTTCAACAACACACGAAAAAATATTTGAGTACCCGGCGGAAAAAAGTTGCATAAACAGAAAAGAAAAAGATGGGATGAGCATGATCTCCTGCGTAATGAAAGCAGATATTCCATGTGTGGATATTGAAGGCTGGTACATAAACAATCTTCCTATGATAAGACTGAGATTTCGTGAACATGTTATAAGTGTTCCTCTGCTTTTGCCTGACAAGACATGGAAAAAGGTCTACAGTATTGATGCGGTCGACAAAGCCTTTGTCATAAAGGAAGATTACAGGCATGTGAGATTTGGCATCAGAAAACAGATGGTAACCGACAGAACTGCAGAAAAGATAAAGCTTGGGCTTGCTTTTATCTGTGCCCTAATAACCCCCTGGAACAGACCTGTTCTCCTGTGTGAGAAGTACTGCATGAACTACGAAGAGAGCGCATCCGTTCTGTTCGAGAAGCTTGTTGATAAGGGATACAGAAAAGCCAGATTCGTTCTTAATGGCGATAGCCCTGCTATAAATGACATCAACGGTAAATACAGAAAACAGATAATAGAGCAGTTCTCATTTGCTCACTATTACACCATGTTTGCAGCAGGAAGTGTGATTTCTTCTGAGGCCGTAGGTCATTGCCTAGAAAAGGGTTCATCCAGCTGGCTGTTCAGAAACTTCGTAGTGGACGGCAGCAAAAATTATGTATTCCTTCAGCATGGAGTAATGTACATGGTGGCACTCAGCTCCGAGCAGAGACTGTTTTTCAAGAAGGCTAGGGGAAAGGGGAAACAGCGGGTGGTTGTTTCTTCCCGGCTGGAAGCGGATCATTTCATTTCAGCTACGAACTATCTGCCTGAGGATATATATATCTGTGGCCTGTTAAAGTTTGACAGAAGTGTGCTTAATGCAGATGCAGACAGGATTCTTGTTATGCTTACATGGAGACCCTGGGAATTTGTTACAGGAATGAGGAACATGAATGAAACTGCTTATTACAGGATGCTTCACAGAATTGTGAATTGCGTTCCCGAAGAGCTTAGGGACAGATTGGTTGTTATGCCTCATCCCCTGGTTTCCCAGCAGATAAACCCGGATACGGATGATGATGTGTGGAGGTACTACGTTTCCGGTGTGAAGTATGACGATTTGCTCAGGAAAACCAAACTGCTGATTACAGATTACTCCTCGATTTCTTATGATTCCTTTTATAGAGGATCCAATGTTATTTTTGACTGGCAGGAGAAGGATGCCTGCATGAGGGAATACGGCTCCAATGGAAGATTGATGCTTACTGAAGAATTGGCATTTGGCGATGTCTGCTATAATGATGAGGAGTTAAGGAAATCAATCGTTAAAGCCTATGAAGAAGGTCAGAGTGAAAAGCATCTGTCAAACTTCAGCAGACTGGTTGAATTCAATGATGGAAATAACAGCGATAGATTTATTAAAATGGCCAGGAAAGATGGTATATTATAATTATTGAAAAGATGAAACTCAGGTATCAGATGCTGAGAGTCGGACTGTTTGTCCTCAAAGGGATCTATGTGCCGATAAAGCTCAGAAAAACCGAAAACAGAATAACGATTATATCCAGACAGGATAGAAGAGAAAGCATAGATATCAGGCTTCTGAGGGAAGCCATAAACAGTTGTTACCCGGATATTGACTGCAGAGTGCTGGTGAAGTTTATTGAACCACGTATTGGCAGCAAAATAGCCTATGCTTTTCACATGATTACACAAATGAAGGCCATTGCCTCCTCAAAGGTAGTTGTCCTTGACGGATACTGTATTGTTGCCAGTGTGCTTAATCACAAGCCGGAAACCAGATTACTTCAGATGTGGCATTCCATGGCTGCCATCAAGCAGTTTGGATGGCAGACTGTTGGGTTACCCGGAGGGAGTTCTGAAGAGATTTCCGAAATAATGTGCATGCACAGGAACTATGATTGGGTGCTGGCACCTTCCCAGGAGACGGGTAGATATTTCTGCCGGGGTTTTAAATGCCATAAAAGCTGCCTTCGTATTATGGCACTTCCAAGGCTTGATTATATAAGAGACACTGAATCCCGAGAAGCTTCTCAGTTAAATGAAATGTGCAGCAAAATCCGGGGAAAAAGAGAGATACTTCTTTATGCACCAACATTCAGAAAGAAAGGGACCATTGGCACTGAGAAGTTGTTTAAATGTATAGATTTCAGCAGATTCTTGCTGGTGGTAAGACCACATCCCCTGGATACTGATAATCACAATTCGCTGGTAGACCGGCTAAGCCTTGATAAAAATGTAATTATTGACAGCAAAGGCAGTTCATTTGATTGGCTTAAGGTCTGCGATAGAATAATTACAGACTATTCGGCACTGGCAGTGGAGGCTCTTGTTACAGGAAAGCCTGTATATTTTTATGTATTCGATATTGATGAATACCTTGAGAAGGTTGGCCTGAATGTGAACCCGCTGGCTGAAATGCCTGAAATATCTGCAAAAAGTCCAGAAAAACTGAAAATCCTTATCGATGAGGATTATGATTACGACGCACTTGCTGAGATCAGGAGGAGGTACCTGACCGCAGAAACAGAAGACTGTTCCTTGAGACTTGCAGAATTTATTTGCAGTAAGGTGGAAGAGAGCTAATGAATAAACTGAAAAAATACGGAAGAAAGATCCTCAGACACTTCCCGGGCTTAAGACTTCTTGTAAGAAAGGTCTACGGTGGTGCCAAGGAATCAAAATATCGAAAGCTGACAGAGAAAAGGAAGGTTGACAATAAACTGGTTTTGTTTGAAACATTCATGGGAAGGCAGTACGGATGCAATCCGAAGGCCATTTATGAATATATGATCAGTGACAACAGGTTTGACGACTTCAGGTTTGTCTGGGCCCTGAGAGAAACGGAAAAGGCAGAAAATATTCCGGAACTCCAAAGGGCAGAAACAGTAGAAATAAAATCTCAAAAGTATTTCGAAACCTGTGCCCAGGCAGGATACATAGTAACCAACTCAAATCTTGATAACAGAATAATCAAGAAGGAAGGGCAGGTTTTTCTGCAGACATGGCATGGAACACCCCTAAAGAAACTCAGGTGTGACATTGAAGCTGAAAGCGGTAATGCCAATAATTCTCTTGAGGAAATAAAATATAGAAACGATGTGGATGTTGTTAGGTATGATTATTTTATTTCTCCATCCGCATACTGCACGGAAAAATTCACAAGTGCATTTAACCTGAAGAATCTGAACAGAGAAAATATCATTATTGAGACAGGATACCCCAGAAACGATATTCTTTTCAATTACGAAGCATCCAGGCCGGCTGAAATCAGAAAAAAGCTGGGTATACCGGAAGACAAAAAAGTTATTATGTACGCCCCTACATTCAGGGATAACAAACATGACGGGGCAGGCTATGTTTACGATACACATATTGATTTTGACAGGCTCCGGAGAGAACTGTCAGACGAGTATGTTATTCTATTCAGGGCTCATTATTTTGTTGCAAATCAGTTCGATTTCGAAAAGTTCAGGGGATTTGTATATGATATGTCGTATCTGGATGACATTACGGAACTCTATCTCATTACAGATCTTCTGATAACAGACTATTCCAGCGTATTTTTTGACTTTGCAAATCTGAAAAAACCTATGATATTCTACATGTACGATCTGGAGGAATATGCCAATGAGATACGCGGGTTCTATTTTGACATTGATGAAATTCCGGGACCAAAGGTGAAGACAGAAGATGAACTGATAAATGAAATCAGAAACACATCTCTGTGGTCACCAGACGAAAAATACAGAAAATTCAATGAGAAATTCAACTATCTTGACGACGGAAACGCCAGCAGAAGAGTTGTGGATATTATGATATGAAGCTGAGTACCAAGATAAAAAATACATTATCAACAAAACTGCCGTTCACTAAGAAATATCTGCTACAAATGGCAGATTCAAAGAATGCCAAAAGATACAAAAGGTTCACAGATCTGCCTGTAGATGATAAGCTTGTTGTTTTCATGTCATTTCTGGGGAGAAAATATGCCGACAGTCCCAGAGCCATTTACGAGTACATGATTTCAAGTCCGGAATATGCGGATTACAAATTTGTCTGGGCATTCAGATATCCGGAGAAATACAGATTTCTCAAGAAAAACACTCAAACCATAGTAACTCGCCTCAATTCTGACGAGCATTATAAATACTACGCAACAGCCGGGTACTGGATAACAAACTCCAGAATTCCTAGTATTATTGAAAAGAGACCGGAGCAGGTATATGTTCAATGCTGGCACGGAACACCGTTAAAAAGACTGGGTCTTGACATTAAGGTAACAGGTGCCAACGCACGGCATTCCAATTATGAAATGAGCGATATCTACAGACAGGATGCCTTGAAATACAGTTACATGATTTCGCCGTCACCCTTCTGCACCGAGAAATTCATTTCCGCATTTGGTCTGGAGGATGTTGGGAGAAGCGATATTGTGCTGGAAACCGGTTATCCCAGAAATGATGATCTTAAAACATTCAGGCCTGAAGCTGCAAAGGCTATAAGGCTGAAGCTGGGAATTCTACCGGATAAAAAGGTAATACTGTATGCTCCAACATGGAGGGATAATCAATACAGCAGTACTGTGGGTTATACCTATTATGAAGAAATGAATTTTGACATGATGAGCAGGGAACTGGCTTCGGAATACGTGATTCTGTTCAGAGCACATTACTTTGTTTCAAGTGCCTTTGATTTCAAAAAGTATGAGGGATTCGTATTTGATGTGTCGGACTATGATGAAATAAACGATCTTTACATTATATCGGATATGCTTATTACTGACTACTCCAGCGTGTTCTTTGACTACGCGAATCTGAGACGTCCGATACTGTTCTTCATGTACGACCTGGAGGCTTATCGTGATGAGATAAGGGGATTCTACATTTCTCTGGAAGAACTGCCGGGACCTATTGTAACAAGCAATGCTCAACTGCTGGTAGAAATAAAAAAGGACAGGAGCCCGGACAGCAGATACGATGAATTCAATAAAAGATACAATCCTCTTGATGACGGATATGCCAGTAAAAGGGTTGTTGAAAGGATATTCGGGAAATAAGAAAAGTGGACAGCTAGTCCACTTTTTTCATGGTTACAGGAACCGAATAATCATCGTATATTACCATTCGGCATCTTTCTCCGAAATACATCTCTCCGTTAATATAAACGCTTTCAAAACTGATGCCTTCATCAATTTTTTTCCAGGTACCCGAGAAGTCTTCCCCTGTGACATTGCCATCAAAGGTTCCGTTCTCATTGATTGTCATATCAAGATTTCCGTACAGGTTTTGTGCAGAGCCGGAGGTGGCTGTCCAGCTGCCGTAGAAATTATCATCTTCTGCATTCAGCTCTTCCTGGGTTTTCCCATCGGCGTTTGTATATATTTGTTCCTTCTCCGAAGCACTTGTATCTGAAGCATTGTTCTGCTGATCCTTATCATTGAAGCCGCAAGCGGAGAAGAGGACAATCATCGACAGTAGCATAATAGGAACCAGTATATTATTTAAGATGTTTTTTTTCATTTCAGTCTCCTTTCCCTGAATTGGTTATGGCATAACCTTGTATATATCTACGCCATCATTTGAGAAGGATAGTTTATAGTCTTCATTTGACAGATTACCTGCATCCGTGAAGTCCTTGGAAACTACTACATAGTCAACTCCCAGTCTTCTGGCCTGAGCACCTCTTTCTTCGTTTGAGGAATCATACATTTTTTCATTTTCAAGAATCATGTGCTTTCTTATCATCCAGCCGTCTGCAGCGGGCAGGTTGTATCCGGAGCCCGCAAGGTAGCAGAATCTGTTGGAGTAATCCGCATAAAGGAAGAAGCGGTTGTTCCATCTGTTGTGGTAGCTGTATTCATCAAGCGGGTCGCTGTAATATCTGTCAGTTGCCAGCAGGGCATCCTCAGGAGTGTTATCCCTTATCCATATCATTGCCTCGTATTCATCATGTGAAAGGCTGATGTATCTGCTGTAGCTGATGTCGTCTGTGGCGAAGTCCCGGGCATCATCAATCATTTCCATGTAGCGGCTTCCCAAGATGATCGATGTAAATACAAGGGCGGCAATGAATACAATACGTACAAGGTTCATAATCAAGCTCTTGTTTTCTTCCAGATCTTCAAAAAACCAGAAAGACACCAGAGGGACGAGGAGGATTGCCGCATATCCGAAGTAGACCTGGGAATGTCCACTGTAATTCATTATGAACATGCCGGCGAAACCCAGTAGGCATGTGGCATAAACAATGACCCTGGTAAAATCATAATCCTTTCTGCCTGAAAAAACAAGAATCAGTTCTCTGATATATCCCGCTGCAAAAGGGATGATAAATGCTGTAAGTGTAAATATCATGAATGTCACAAGCAGAATACCCAATCTGATTATTTTAGGAAGTCCGATGGATTTCATAAAAGCAACCAATGTTGATTTGTAGAATGTAATATCTACGATGGTTGCAAAGGCAAATATAGAGGTTCCGCTGCCATTGCTTTGGCCCTTTGAGCCGAGGATAAATATGTAGATCACCAGAAATCCCATAGTCAAAATAATAATGGGAAGAATGGTTTTCAGAGGAACCTTTTTTATTATTATACCTATTAAATATGTTCCCCATACTGCACCGATTATGACTAGCCCCATAGGTCCCTTTAGTCCTGTAAGAAGCATAATAAGCATTGTGAGAATAAACAACCCGGCCCAGTGGTTTTCACCTGCAGAGAATCTCTCATACCAGTATCTGAAGAATACTAAGAATGCAAACATGCAACTG
Source organism: Eubacteriales bacterium (assembly GCA_028702415.1). Classification (GTDB taxonomy): domain Bacteria; phylum Bacillota; class Clostridia; order Peptostreptococcales; family Anaerovoracaceae; genus Lentihominibacter. The sequence continues at coordinate 3,290 of JAQVOT010000013.1, read as the reverse complement.
ACACCGAAAGCCGTGGCGTTTTCATTTCTGAATATGAAAAAGAATGCAAGAGACTGGTTAGCTGCCTTTGCAATAAAAATATTTGAAAGCATCAGTGCCAGACAGTAAAGGCCGGCACGATTTACCTTGGCAGTAAATTCTGAAAACAGAGTGTACAGTGACAGAGCAAATGTATATACAGTCATGAAAGGGCCACAGGACAGAAGAATCACATCTGCCGGAACTCCGAATAGCCTAAGAGGAACCGAATACATTAGTTCAGTAAATACATGGTAATGAATGGTTCTGCCCTGAACCCATGGACTTTCAATGGGCCAGCCATGAGACAGCGAACCTATCAGACCCAGGTGGTAGCCTTTGTCGGGATTCATGTATGTGAACTGGCTCACCTCAGGTGAAAGGTACAGATACTGATTGTTAAGGAGAGAATAGAGCAAAGCCAGACCTACAAAAATGAACAGTGCTGTCGACAACTCACTGAACCTGATGCCGAACCTAGGGTCGCATTTTCTGTTAAGGATTTTTGCAATTATGAAAAGTACAGAACATATAGGTCCCAGAGCATATAGCAGGATGTTGGTGCCAATAAGTTCTGTGATAAAGTATTGACCCACAACAAAGCCCCATCCCGTGAATAGCCCTATGCACAGGGTGGTTGCCGGTCGGTTAAACCTGATTCGCAGCATTCTAATAATCAGCAGGCCGGGAAGCTGAACATAGAAAAGGATGAATCCCACGAAAACAGCGAAATTCACCATATCCGCTTTATAGACTGCGAAGCAGATTATAAGCATTGCTGCCATTGCTGCCAGCATAATTATTTTTACTGCGTTATTCAGATACCGGCTGTTTAGTGTTTCCATCGAGAGTTCCCTTCAGAGGACCTTCTTCTTCGAAGACCTGCAATACCTATTGTTATTGTAATCAGAAGACCAAAGACAGATGCCGGGATTCCGAACAGAAGAGAAGGGTTATTATATTTCAGCTCAACCTCATGATGTCCCTTGCTGACTTCCGCACCCATAAAGGCAATGTTCACATCTTCAATTTTTTCTGCTTTTTTTCCGTCAATATATACATTCCAGTTTGTGTACTGAGGAATTGAGAAATAAATAAGCCCATCCTTCCGTACATCGATTTCGCCCTTTACGTGGCTGCTGTCAAACTCTTCAATTTCAAATTTTTCAGCCAGACGCTTCTGTGCGTACCTGTCGTAGTTTTCCACACTCATGGCAGTAACATGGAAACTGTCAAGGCTGTATTCTCCCGCATGGTTTATAGTAATTTTAAGGGTTTCGATGCCATCCGTATAGCCCATGTTCATGTCAAAATCCCTTATATCAGGTATGCACTGGTTGGAATGTCCTGTATGTACAACTTCCTTGATTTTGCCGTTCTCACATGTGACTGTGAAGGAATGATCATCATCCTTCACAAAATTTTCAAGGGAGACGATAAGTTGACTTCTGCTTACATCCTCAAGTCTGATGGTAAAGCTTGCTTTTTCTTTTTCTGTAATAATACTATGGTCTGTAAATCTCAATCCATCAGTAGCAATTATATCATACTTGACATCTTTCACATCGGTTTCAATATCTGAGGACTTGACTTCTGTAATATCGCCTGTAATCTGGTTGCATTTGTCATCAGGCAGCACGGCTGCCTGAAGTATTGCCTGCTCCCGCTCCGGCCTTGACAGCTTCAGAAACTCGCTTTCTGAAATGTATTTATCATAGGCAAAACCAAGACCTGAATCATATTTGTTCCGAAGGATATTCACACCCTCCAGAGTATCCATGTATGAGAAACCGTAGCCTGCATAATTGTCTGAGCCCACAAGTCCGGTATTGGCATTATCGCCCAGGAAGTATTTCACTCCGTGGAGGAAATCAAGTCCCATACGATTGTCGTTTGACAGAAGATAAACCCGCATAAGATATCCGTAATTGTTGCCCAGGTATTTGTTCAGAGTCAGTTGCTTGGAAGAAGTGAAGGAGTCATATACATATACGCTCTTTGACTGCCACCACAGGCTTTCCATATCAGGCATTTCCATGGCCTGATGGCAGTTAAGCCAGTCAACCTGGTCAACTCGGTAAAAGCCGTCGTCTTCAATAGCTGTCGATGCCTTCTGGGTTGCCGTATCCAGAGATCTGGCGGTTTCTCCAACGCTGATAAATTTGTTTTGATAAAGATAGAAACTCATTGACCAGGATACAATAAGAACCAGCCCTGAAATGCATATGGTGGCAATCTGCCTTTGAGTTATTGTAAACCTCCCGGATCTGAATGCGCCTATCACGAAAATCAGAGCCGCTCCGGCAGCCAGGTTCAGCAGTATGAAAGCGGTGCCTCTGAGAGACAGGCCTGTGATTCCAAGAATTTCAAAGCCGATAGTCCATATTGCCAGAATCACCAGCCATATTATTATTATGATTATATTCTTCTTCTGTGCCAGTTCTCTGATATCAAAGCACTCCATAGTGGCCCAAGATGCGAAAAATACTATAATTACGAACCATCTGCCGGTGCTGTAGCTGAAACCGTTGAACATGTGAGAAAAAAACGGAAACAGAGTCATTGCAAGCAGAAGGCAGGTCATTAGGGAGCTGGTGTTTTTTAGAGATACCTTTCTCACAGCAATGGGCAAAACTAGTATTGCCATAATTGGAAGTCCTATATATGTGTACCCTGTTGTGTGGCCAAAAGTCATTAACTCCTTACCGAAGTCTATCAGAAAATTATTCGAAACGAACAGATCCATTCCTCCGGAGGATGGACTGACTGTTGAGGCGCGCATTGTTGCCAGGATGAACTGAAGAGAAAAAGCGGCGGAAAGCAAACCTCCTGTTAAACCGTGCAGAATAAAACGTCCAAGGTTTTTCAGATAATCACTGATGTTAAATTTATCATTAAATGCGAAGTATCTGAGAAGCATGAAAAGTATTGCCACTATGGCAGCCATGTAAGCCAGATATGCATCTCTAATGAGGAAGTAGGCAACGGTCAAAATGAAGAGAACCGGGCTTTTTCCTCTGTATATGCGTTCAATAGAGAGCATGGTGAGGGGCAGCATGAATGCAATAAAAATAAATGAGCTCTGAATCATAGTTACATTAACGAACCATGTTGAGAATATATAAAGTATCGGCCCCAGAATACACTGGAAGTTTGACATTTTTACCTCTCTGGCAAAAAAGAGGTATGCGAGACCTCCGCAGTATAGCTTAAGTACGAAGCTCATACTTAGACCAAATTCGAAATATTTAAGAGGAAATGCAGCGGCCAGC
>JAQVOT010000192.1 GCA_028702415.1 Eubacteriales bacterium | reverse complement strand
ATCCGTTGGGACAGTCTTCTGTTAAGTATCTGTTCCAAATTGAATCCGGCCCTGTAATTGGTGTCAATTCAGGTGCCCCGTGCATCTTCTGATAGATGTCCTGCCACTTGAGTTTGCCATCCTTTGGTTCGCAGAAGTCTTCCAAGGGCGTCAGCTTGTATCCGAATGCTTTGCCAACAGCCTTTCTTTCCTCGTCAATAGCCAGGTCAATCTTTGCTGCCGCAAATGTGAAGTGTTCATACATGCAGAACTTGCCTCTCATATTCTGCTGTTCAATGGCTGCAAAGTTGATGAGACATGGGCCCGAATGAACTGATGGGTTAACCAGGGACAGATCGCATTCCAGCACGTCTTGATATATTCTGTCATATGGTGAAATCTCGGCTATGTCTTCCAGAAAATCTCTAGGAGCATTTGCAGGGAAGATAGCCAGACTTACAGGACTCATTCCCGTGCAATTGACCGATGCAGGACCGTCAAGTCTTGTATCATAAGGCAGATTGTTAGTCTGAACGATTACCGGACATTCATCTCCAAGAATGTGCTTGAATTCGAGGGCTCCGAATCCACCCGGATAGATAATTATTATCTGATCCTTCTTGACAACTCCCTTCAGTTTGTTTGCTAATGCAAGGTGAGCAGTTGATGGAGTTACTACTGCTATATAATCAACACCATCTATGGCTTTTGCCATATCATCGGTAAGCATTTCAATCTTACCCTCACCGTTAAATAATCCTGTGCACTTAATAGTAAGTGTTTCACTAAGTTCCTTTAGATTGCCGATGAATGCTGAATCCTCATACATACGAACGCTGTAACCACGCATGGCAAGATCCCCTGCCATAGTATGAGCTCCGTTTCCTCCCCCTAAAATAGCAATAGTTTTTTTCATTTTTACCTCCTAGCTTATATTATTTTTCTAACCGCAATTTTTCGGTGTGGTTATAAGTAACGGTATAAATATTTTTTATACCCCGTATTCAAATCTTTTATGAATTATATCTTATTGCTTTATAAAAGTAAAGCTTTATTAACAGTATTTTGTACTATATTTTATACAATCCAATATAACAAAGGAAGGCCAGGGGCTTCTTACCCCTGGCCTTCCTTTGTATATACATTATTATTACTTATTTATCGTTTTCCCGTGTTCATCTTCATCAAACTTCTCAGCCCTGCCACCACTTGCCAAAATGTTCTTTATTGTTGTGATGTTTACATCCTCTGGAGCCATGTCGAACTTGCTCTGTTTATGCAACATTTCTTCATAATATTTCCTTTCCTTATCACTCATTTTCAGATGTTCCGGTGGGTCCTTCTTGCTGAATGGATGAGATGTGTCTTCAAACACCTTGTTGCACATGACTCCCAGAATTATTACCCAGGAAAGCAGCAGGAACCAGATCATTATTGCCACTACCGATGACAGTGCACCATATGTGATGTCGTAGTAAGCCAGTGTCCCCGTATAGTATGAGTATGCCCAGCTGACAATCAACATTCCAATGGCGGCGAATATTGCTCCCGGAATTACTGTTCTGAAAGGTTTTCTTACGGTTGGCAGAATGTAGAAATTATATCCGATAACAAAGAAGTATACTATAAATCCCAGCGGCCATCTTAACCACATCCAGAAACTATCCAGAAATGAAGTGTCCTTTACATTCAGAACCTCCATTATTCCCAGCAAAATCACTTTCCCATAACTGAGAATAATGAGGGCAAGTACCATGGTAATCATTGTCAGAAACATGGTTATAATTGCCCTGCTTCTCTCTACGAAATAATTTTTACCGGTATTTTCACCTTCCGTCAGTGTGTAATTTGTAATTCTGGAAATGGAAAAAGCTGCCCTTGAACCGGCCCAGAAAGCAATCAGCAAAAATACGATGTTACCAAAACCGATGGAAGTAAATTCAAACAGACTTGTAATCAGATTTGACATTCTACGACCGGTATATTCCTGGATAATAGCAAGTGCAGCCTCTGCATTTATGTTAAAGAACCCCAGAAGCTGGGTCATTATCAGGAACAGCGGAACGATGGACAGCATAAGATAGAATGATACCTGTGCTGCAAAACCGTGGTAATATGGATCCTGAATCTGCCTGAATCCCACTATAAACATTCTTTTTAATCTGTTAACTAAATTATTCAAGGTTCAACTTCTCCAGATTGTCTTTCAAAACCTTCAGAGCCTTAGCTCTATGACTTATGCTGTTTTTTATTTCTGCAGGGAGCTCCCCGAATGTCCTGTCATAGCCCAGAGGCACGAACATAGGATCATATCCGAATCCACTATTTCCTCGTTCTTCCAGGAGCAGATGCCCATGAACCTCGCCTCTTGCAACCAGGCTCTGGCCATCAGGGAAAACCATAGTGATTACAGATACAAACTTCGCAGTGCGCTGCTCATAAGGCACGTCTTTTATGAGCCGCTTTAGCTTATTGTTATTTTCTTTATCATCACTATCCACATCATCCCCACCTTCATCTACAGGCCAGATTCCTGGAAATGATGCGAATCTGGCGGAGTAAACTCCCGGTGCTCCCTGGATGCAGTCCACCATCAATCCGGAATCATCCGCAATGGTTATTTGATTGCAAAGCTTCATTATTTCGTAAGCTTTTATATAGGAGTTCTCCTCGAAGCTTGTTCCCGTTTCCGGAATCTCAATACCGGGCACTCCCGCTTCATCCCTGGGAATAATGCTCATTCCGAAGCGGCTTGTAATTGCCTCTATTTCCACAATTTTGTGTTTGTTCTTTGTTGCAGCTACTATCGTTTTCATGATAGTATATTATATCATGAAAACGAAAACGGAGGAAAAAAAATGGAAATCGTAATACTCGATGGTTATACAATCAACCCCGGAGATTTAAGTTGGAATAGACTTGAGAAGATGGTTGACAAATTTACTGTCTTCGACAAGACTCCTACGGATAGGATTGCCTCCAGGGTGGGCCTCTGTGATATTCTCATGACAAGCAAATGCAATATAACGCGAGAAATCATGGAGCAGGCTCCAAACCTGAAGTACATCGGCTCAACGGCCACAGGATACAACAATATTGATGTTGAAGCTGCCGCAGACCTGGGTATTGCTGTTACGAATATTCCTTCATATGCCACCGATGCTGTTGCTCAGCACACCATCGCTCTCATGCTGGAAATGACGAATAATGTTGGCCTCCACAACGTCTCAGTTCAGGTCGGGGAGTGGGCACGCAGCAGCTATATCTGTTACTGGAAAAAGCCTATTTC
>JAQVOT010000191.1 GCA_028702415.1 Eubacteriales bacterium | reverse complement strand
TCCTTCATCACCTGCATAGCCAAAGCATAGGTGTATCTTTTGACCCTGTTAATATGCTGTCCTACATCCGGATCTCTACCCTCTACAATATCCCCAAGAAGAGCTACTATCTTTTCGTTGACCTTATGGAGTTGCAGGTTTTTCTTTCTAAGTTCCTCTGTCTGAATATCTATGATTTTCTCAACCGCCTCATAACGTTCCATCTCTTTTCTTCTGCTTTCCTGAAGTTTGGAGAGGCCAAAAACAAAACCCTTGAGCTCACCTTCATGGGTCCAGTCACCTGAAAACTTTATCTGGATATATGTAATCTCATCATCAAAATCAACCTTTACCAGAATATAATATGCAGGTGCTTTTTTTAATTGTTCTATTATGACTTCACGTCTGGTTTTGCTGATAAAAACTTTTCTGTCTTCTTCAACTACCTTTTCGGAAATCAGGTTGAGCAGTTTATGGAAGTTGGGTTCTTCTTTCCATTGAGGAATATTTCTCAATAAATACTTGCTCACCCTGAATGTCCTTGTAACATCATCTTTTTTGTCGGATTTGACAGTAACATAGTTAATACATTCAAAATCCATGGCAAGAGAAGAGATGACCAGATTCGTCATGCTTGAAATTTCTCTGCGATTCCTGTGTTCTACCATAAACTGTAAACCTCTCTTTGTCCTCTTGTTATCTTTGTACTTTTTTTATATTCTTTCCCTTTATTGTCTGTTCATATCATCTTCAAGAGATTTCCCAGCATTTTCTGGCTTTGCTGGGGCAAGAATCATGCCCACAACTCCCGCCAGGATTATTACTCCGCAGGTATAATGATACCAACGAAGAGGTTCTCCCAGAATAAGCGCCCCCGCTATTATCGACACAAGGGTTGAGGCACTGCTAAATACTGTGGACTGTATTATCTCCATGTGCGCCAGCATGTATGCCATAAACTGAGCGCTCAGCAGTATACAGAAAATACCGAGAAAACTCACCCAAATAATAAAAGTTGAATGCGTAATGGGACTAATCAATTCCTCCCAGTTCCCGGTAATTGCAGCCCTGGCAATCGATGCTCCAATGAATATCATCCCTCCCCAAATAACAATTGTCATGGTTATTTCAATGGGTCTGAAGACGCCGCGAACATATCTCGCGGAAACATTCTGACAGGCCATAAACAGACTGCTGATCGTCATGATAATAAGTCCGATTACATTCATGTGAATATCCGTAGCATTTAGTATTACCAGAATAACAAGGGCCGATACAGTCAGCACAATGAATATCATCTGAAGCTTTGTGGATTTTTCTCCAAGAGTGATCCTTCCAACAATCTTTGCCAATATAGGCACAGTAGCATACACTATGGCACCTTCAATCGAAGTTGCATAAAACATGGCAAATATCTGAAATATCATGAAAAGAATGTAGAATGCTGCCGTCTGGTAGAGCTTGGCACGTGGACGCCCCGATTCTGTCGTTGGCCATACATGCATTGCCCTGCATACCAGCACCCAGATTAAAAGACCGATAAGTGCTGCAATATATCTGTACGTAATGATAGTAAGCGTGTCAGCAAAAGGCACACATTTCTTAATTCCGAAAAAAGAAAAACCGATGGAAAGTGTAAAAGCCACAGCTACAAAATATAGTTTCCATTTAGACGTACCATCTGCTACAATTGGCATTTATTCTATCCTTTCAAGCCATTTTCTCTATCTCACATATTCTAGTCATTATATCATATTTTTTCTGATTGTAAAAAAAATGAGTCACTAATACAGATATTGTAACTCATTCTTGTTAGAGTATTCCGGTTATAAATATTTCCAATCCTATGAATATAAGGATACACCCTCCCAGGATACCCGCCTTGTTTGAAAGTCTTGTTCCAACAGTTCTGCCGATATACAGACCCCCCAGACTGATGAAATAAGTTACCACGGCTATTATCAGAGCACATACCAAGGCCATCAGCCAACCATAACCGGCAATAGTAAACCCTACTGACAAAGCATCAATTGATGTGGCAATACCCTGAACCATCAATGCTGCAAAGCTTACTTTGGTGAGAGATACTTCTTCCCCTTCCATGCCTTTGCGGATATTTGATATACTTTCAATAAGCATATTACCCCCAATGTAAAGAAGCAAAATCAATGCAATCCATGGGATGAATTTATCAAATGACCTGAAGTGTTCAACTATGGTGTGAACACATACCCAGCCCAGCATAGGCATGAATGCCTGAAAAAAACCGAATGTTCCTGCAATCAGATTCTGTTTGCCTTTCTTCATTTCCTGTTCCGCAAGCCCATTGGCAACCGATACGCTGAAGGCATCCATGGCCAGCCCTATGCCCAATAATATGCTGTTTAAAAAAAACACAATGTTCCAACTCATTTAATACTTTATTTTTCCTCTGTGTCCATTTCTTTTAAAGCTTGTTCGATCTCTACTTTGCGTTCCAGATAATCCGCTGCGTCCCTTAGATCTTTTTCTCTCTTTTCCTGCCGTTTTGTTACGATTACAGAAATAATAATGCTGGAAATAATCAAAAATAGAATAACACCGATTGACACCAGGTTAGGAACTCTTATGTGAATAATATCCAGCAGCATTTTCACTCCGGTGAACATGAGAATTATTCCCACGCCGTATTTAACATACCGGAACTTCTGATGCATGTGCTCCAACAGGAAAAACATCTGCCTTAGTCCCATTACCGCAAACAGGTTTGATGTATATACTATGAACATATCTCGAGTCATTGATATTACCGCAGGAACCGAGTCGATGGCGAACACAATGTCCATCAAAATAATAAGGATCATTACAACGGTAAGAGGCGTTGCCAGCCACTTAGCCTTCTTCGAAATCAGGCTGTTTTTATCATAATTGCTGCCGTCGTTCTTCAGCACGAACTTCTCACCACAAAAATCAGCACTTAGCGGCAGGAATTTACTTATTGCCTTGTAGACAACTCCATCTCGTGGATCCTCCTCACCGTAGCCCTTCTTAAGCATCTTGACACCGCTGAAAATGAGAACTGCTCCGAAAACCCAAAGCAACCATTCGAATTTATTTATCAGTGATAAGCCAAGAAATATAAATACAAATCTCAATATTATAGTGCCCGCAATACCGTAATTAAGCACCTTGTGCTGTGCGTGCTCATTGATTCCGAAACTGATGAAAATCAGCAGGAACACAAATAGATTATCCACACTGAGGCTGAATTCTATCAGATAGGCGCTCGCAAATTCTATTGCCTTTTCCATACCCTGCTTGAAATATATTCCCAGGCAAAAGCACCATGCTGTAATAAC
>JAQVOT010000190.1 GCA_028702415.1 Eubacteriales bacterium | reverse complement strand
GGAGCTGCAGTTCCTATATCAGGATCAGTAGTTGACCAGCAGGCGGCACTGTTCGGCCAGGCGTGTTACACCAAGGGTGCAATCAAGTGCACATATGGAACAGGTTGCTTCATGCTGATGAACACCGGAGACAAGCCGGTGTTTTCTAAGAATGGACTTCTAACAACAGTTGCATGGGGCATTAACAAGAAAATGACTTTCGCTTTAGACGGCGGAATTTATATTACAGGGGCGGCTACTCAGTGGCTGAGAGATGGAATCAGGATTATAGATTGTGCAAGCCAGACAGAGGAGATGGCCTTTGCGGCCAAAAGCAACGGGGGGGTATATTTCGTTCCGGCATTTACAGGCCTAGCTGCACCTCACTGGGATTCATATGCCAGAGGAACAATGGTTGGAATAACAGGAGGAACAACCAGAGAACAAATCGTAAGAGCAACCCTTGAAGCCATCGCATATCAGGTTAAGGACAATCTGGATGTAATGAATATGGATTCAGGTGTTCCAACTTTAATATTGAGAGCCGATGGTGGAGCCTCAGAGAATAAGTTCCTGATGCAGTTCCAGTCAGACATTCTGGGAATCACCGTTGATGTTCCGGTTATCAAGGATACCACTGCTCTGGGAGCTGCACAGCTGGGAGCTTTCGGCATCGGAGACTTCAAATCCTTTAAGGAACTTCACGGAGTGTGGAAGCTGGAGAGCAGATACGAACCCAACATGAGTGAAGATGAGAGAGAAAGTCTTCTCTATAACTGGCACAAAGCCGTAGAAAGAGCTAAACACTGGTCAGAAGACTAATATGCAAAGGCATAGATAATCCAAGTTAAATATTTTTTATACATATATCGCTTAGCAGAAAGGAATTAAAAAAATGACAGCACCAAAATTATTCAGTCCGGGACCAATCATGGTTAAGGAAAACGTTAGAACAGCACTGACTCACTATGACATTTGTCACAGAAGCCCGGAATTTGAAGAACTCTTTGCCAGAGCAACGGATAAAATCAACAAGCTGTTCAAAGCAGATGACTCATACAGATCGGTAATCATCTCAGGTTCAGGAACATCATCAAACGAAACCGTTCTTTCTTCAATCTTCAATGAGGGAGAAAAAGTCCTCCTTATCAGAAATGGTGAATTCGGTCAGAGACTTCTTGAGATAATTCAGAAATACGAAATTCCTCTGGTTGACTGCGAATTTGAATGGGCGGAATATCCATCAATTGATAGAGTGGAAGAACTGCTCAAGGCAAATCCTGACGTTAAGGTTATTGCAATGGTTTATCACGAAACTTCAACTGGCATGATTAACCCTGTAAAGGCTGTTGGTGAACTCGCCAAAAAGTATGACAAATGGTTCTATGTTGACTGTGTATCAGCAGCAGCAGGTGAACTTATTGATGTTAAGGATATGAACATAACTTTTGCTACATCGGTAGGCGGTAAGTGTCTTGGAGCATATCCGGGTTCAGCTTATATCTGCGGCAGTAAAGAAGCTTTGGAAACTCTCACTTCCGAAATGGGCAAGAACGTTTATCTGAATCTGGCTAAACACTATCTCAAGGCCGAAGAATGCAACCAGACTCCAAATACCCCTAATGTTAACCTGTTCTGGGCACTGGACGTTGCACTGGATAATGCGCTGGCTGACGGTGGTGTTGAAGCAAGAGTAGCAAGATATAAGGAATGTTCAGGGATCCTGAGAGAAGGACTGAAGAAGATGGGGCTGAAGTTCCTGCTGGAAGACGAAGAAAAAATGTCAACGACAGTTACATCAGTATTCCTTCCTGAAGGCAAAGACCTGGTTCAGTTCATAAATGACATGGATGCTGAAGGATACACAATCTATGCAGGCAAGGGCAAATATGAGGCTATGGGCATGTTCCAGGTAGCTAACATGGGCGAGATATATCCGGATGATTGCAGAGAATTCCTCAAGGTTATCGAAAGAGTTCTCGCATAACAAACATATAAAATTTATATAAAATTTATATATACTATTGACACCCCTTATGATATAAGAATACAATCAATATGCTAGATAATAAGGGGTACCGATTAGGAGAGAATATAGGAGGCGAGAAAATGATTAAAGTAGCAATCAACGGGTTTGGTCGCATAGGCAGACTGACGTTCAGAAAGATATTCAATGATCCTGAATTTGATGTGGTTGCAATCAACGACCTGACTAGCACTGATATGCTTGGTTATCTGCTCAATTATGACACTGTACAGGGACCATTTAAGGGTCATGAAGTAAAAAATGACGAAAAATCACTGATAGTGGATGGAAAAAGAATCACAGTATACAGTGAAGCTGACGCAAAGAACCTACCCTGGAAAGAGCTGGGTGTCGACATCGTTCTGGAATGCACAGGATTTTACTGCTCCAAAGAAAAGTCACAGGCTCATATTGACGCCGGAGCAAAAAAGGTTCTTATTTCCGCACCTGCAGGAAACGATCTTCCTACAATTGTTTACGGCGTTAACCATGAAACACTAAAGGTTGAAGATAATATTGTTTCAGGTGCATCATGTACAACAAACTGTTTGGCACCAATGGCAAATGTGCTGAACAAGTACAGGGAGTTGAGAACAGGCTTTATGACAACAATTCATGCCTATACAGGCGACCAGATGATTCTGGATGGACCTCACAAAAAGGGAGATTTCAGAAGGGCCAGAGCAGGTGCTGAAAACATCGTTCCAAACTCCACAGGAGCAGCAAAGGCAATAGGTCTGGTAATCCCGGAACTTGACGGTAAGCTTATAGGGTCAGCTCAGAGAGTTCCAGTTCCATCGGGTTCAATTACGATTCTGGACGCAACGCTTAAGGACATGACAGATACAGTATCTGTTGAAGGAATCAATGAAGCTATGAAAAAGGCAACGGATGAATCCTTCGGGTACACAGAAGAGCAGCTGGTATCAAGCGATATAATAGGAATGTCATATGGCTCACTGTTTGACGCCACCCAGACGCTGGCTCAGCAGTGCGGAACACATATTTTCGAAGTAAGAGTCGTAGCATGGTATGATAATGAAATAAGTTATGTAAGCCAGCTGGTAAGAACATTAAAGCACATGGGTCAACTATTCTAGTTGTAATCATACACCACATAAAAAGATGACAAAATCACAGGCATTTTGTCATCTTTTTTATGTTATAATAATGAAATGAAATTAGTTTATGAACTCACAATTGAACAGAGCCAGAAGCTCGTAATGACCCCTGAGCTGATACAGGCAATTCAGATACTGCAGTTCAATTCCCAGGAGCTGGATAGTTTTGTGCAGGAACAGGTGCTTGCCAACCCGG
>JAQVOT010000189.1 GCA_028702415.1 Eubacteriales bacterium | reverse complement strand
TGTGTGTTATATTGTCCATAGCGATAGGATTCCTTTCATTAGACGTTTTTGTAGTTACTAACATTCTAATGGAACCTATCGCTTTTGTATATGAATGATGGTGTCACATCAATTGTAGATCAACAATTATCTGAGATTCAGAAAGCCTTGAGGTATTGAAACCTCAAGGCTTTTGTTATATAATTAAGGTTGATTTTTTATGGACAAGAAGGGAACATTTTAATGGAAAAAACAGGACTTAACAAGCTGAGAGAAGATTTTCTGAGTTTTTTTGAATCAAAAGGGCATTACAGAAGGGAAAGCTTTTCGCTGATTCCCGAAAATGATAAGAGTCTTTTACTTATAAATGCCGGAATGGCACCTCTGAAACCGTATTTTGGAGGTCTGAAAACTCCTCCATCAAAGAGAATGACCACATGCCAGAAATGTATAAGAACAGGTGACATAGACAATGTCGGATATACAGCAAGACATGGCACTTTCTTCGAAATGTTGGGAAATTTTTCATTTGGGGATTACTTTAAGAAAGATGCAATCGCGTGGGGCTGGGAATTTTCAACCAAGGTTCTTAAGCTACCTGAAGACAAGCTGTGGATAACCATCTATGAAGATGATGAGGAAGCACATGATTTATGGCATGACATGATAGGCCTCCCAGAGGAAAGAATCGTGCGCCTTGGTAAAAAAGATAACTTCTGGGAGATAGGAACAGGTCCTTGTGGTCCTTGTTCCGAATTGCACTTTGACAGAGGTGAAAAATACGGTTGCGGAAGTCCTGACTGCAAGCCGGGATGCGAATGCGACAGATATGTTGAATACTGGAATCTCGTATTTACTCAGTTCAATAAGGAAGAGGATGGTTCCTACACAAATCTGCCTCATCCGAATATCGATACAGGCCTGGGCCTTGAAAGACTTGCCTGTATAATGCAGGAAACAAATTCGATTTTTGATGTTGACACAATTCAGTATGTTCTGAATCAGGTTGTAAAGGTTTCCGGTGTTGAATATAAAGATGGAGAAGTTTCGACTGATGTTTCAATCAGAATAATAACTGACCACCTTCGTTCAATGACCTTCATGATAAGTGATGGTATCATTCCGGGAAACGAAGGAAGAGAGTATGTTCTAAGGAGACTGATAAGAAGAGCGGCTATTCATGGACGTAAACTGGGAATAAAAGGACCATTTCTTTCAAAGCTCTGTGACAAGGTTGTTGACACATCTATCGGAGCATATCCGGAACTTGAGAAACGTCGTTTGATGATCAGTAGAGTTGTCCATTCTGAAGAGGAAAAATTTGCTGCTACCATTGATCAAGGCATGAGAATCATTGATGAATATATCGCTGACATGGTAATCGCAGGAACGAAGGTTCTCACAGGTGAAAAAGCCTTTAAGCTTCACGATACCTATGGTTTTCCTATTGATCTCACGAGAGAAATCCTTGAAGAAAAAAGCTACGGCGTGGATATAGATGGTTTCAATAGTGAGATGGAGCTCCAGAAAGAACGTTCCAGAACAGAGCAGGAAATGGAAGGGGAGGGCTGGAAGGACAAGTCCGTTGAGTTTATTTACAAGGGGGAAACAGAGTTCTTAGGATATGACGCTACCGAAAGTATATCTACAGTTGAAGCCCTTATAATAAACAACGAAACCATCAGGGAAGTCAGTGAAGGTGATAAATGCTACATTATTTTAGATAAGACACCTTTCTATGCGGAAAGCGGCGGACAGGTTGCTGATGATGGCTATATATACAATGAAAAAGGTGGAATAGCCAGAGTTGACAATGTTATAAAATTTGAAAAAGTTTTTGCTCATCAATGTGAAATCGTAGAAGGATCATTTTCAGAAGGCGAAAAAGTTGATGCAATGATCAATGTTCCTCACAGAAATATGACGGCAGCCAATCATTCTGCAACCCATATGCTTCATAAAGCTCTTCAGGAAGTTCTGGGGGATCATGTTAAACAATCCGGCTCACGTGTTGACAGATTCGGTCTTAGGTTTGATTTCACACACTTTGAGGCTATGACAGGGGAAGAAATAGAGAAAGTAGAAGAAATAATCAACAATAATATCAGAACTTTTCTTCCTGTAAAAACCCAGGTTATGAATATCAAGGATGCAGAAAATGAAGGTGCCACGGCGCTCTTTGGTGAAAAATATGGTGAAAATGTCAGAGTTGTTTCTGTCGGTGAATTCAGTAAGGAATTCTGTGGTGGAACCCATGTGCAAAATTCCGGTGAAATCGGTGCATTCAAAATTGTAAGTGAAAGTGGGGTGGCATCAGGTATAAGACGTATCGAGGCTATCACTTCCCAGGCAATCAGGCATCGTTACAATGAAAGTGAAAATCTGCTGGATAAAACTGCAGAGATACTTAAATCCAAAAGAGATGTCCTAATTGATAAAGCTACAGCTCTTATGGAAGAAAATAAGGCACTAAAGAAGGAGATTGAAGAGCTGAAAAAAGCTGAAATGAGTTCAGGACTCGGTGCTCTTATTGACGAAGCCAAAAGTATTAATGGTGTTAAACTCATAACAAAACAGTTTGAAGACTATAGCATTAACGACCTTAGAGCAATTTCAGATGATATTAAGGCCTCCAATAAGAACATTGCAATGGTATTTGCTACCTTATCAGGCGGCAAGGTTACATTCCTTGTTTCATTAACTGATGACCTGGTTGAAAAGGGAATGCATGCCGGTAAGATGATTAAGGAAATTGCTGCAGTTGCAGGTGGTGGCGGCGGTGGAAAAGCAGATATGGCTCAGGCCGGTGCCAAGGATACTTCCAAGGTTTATGCTTCTTTCTCCAGGGCAGAAGAATTACTTTAATAATTATTAATAAAACTTGTAACTATTAGTAATGAAATGTTATACTGTACGAAAGTTCTTGTATTGGAGGTATAAGCATGGACAGACAGACAAAAATGTATGATAACTTTGATAGAGTTGAACAGAAGACAATAGAAGAAATTCTGACTATTGTATATGACGCTCTTGAAGAAAGAGGTTATAATGCAATTGATCAGATGGTAGGTTATATCCTTTCCGGAGACCCTTCATATATTACAAGCCATAATAACGCCAGAAATGTTATCGGCAGAATTGAAAGAGATGATCTGGTTGAGGAACTTATAAAGGCATACCTGCATAAATAGTTTACATAATTATATTATGTTAGTTTAAACACTATATTATGAAAAAAATTGGATTAGATGTAGGAGATAAAACCATAGGCGTCGCTATAAGTGACGCCTTAAATATTACCGCACAGGGCATAATGACTATTGAACGAATCGGTATCAAGAAG
>JAQVOT010000188.1 GCA_028702415.1 Eubacteriales bacterium | reverse complement strand
CCTGCTCTAAAAGAAATGCTTGATGCTACCGACATCGACTTCGTGTCAGGAGATATAATCCTCGATGGCAAGATTGTAAATGACCTTATCAGAACGCCGGAAGTTTCCATGCTGGCATCAGCCTGCTCTGCCCTCCCAATGGTAAGAGAAAAACTGGTGGATATCCAGCGTAATATGGGCACAAGGAAAAGCGTAATCATGGACGGTCGTGACATTGGCACCAATGTATTAAAGGATGCCGAGTATAAAATCTTCCTGACAGCCTCCGCAGAGGAGCGGGCCAGGCGACGCTATCTTGAGCTTCAGGAGAAAGACACACCTCAGGCATATGACGCTGTTCTGGAGGACATCAAGAAGCGAGATCACAAAGATGTGACCCGTGAACTTAATCCTCTTGCAAAAGCAGACGATGCGGTTGAGCTGAACACGGACGGGATGGGAATAGAGGAAGTGGTTCAGGCAGTCCTGGACATTGTGAATAAGACAGAACAACAATAGAACAACAGAACAACGATAAAACAACAACAGAACAACGATAAAACAACAATAGGACAAGCAGAGAAAAACAAAATCGAGGTGCTCGGCACCTCGATTTTTCAACGTTATTAACTTGTATCAAAATATTAAAATCCTATTGCAACAAGCCAGGTTATTGCTTGTGGCAGCCAAGTGGCAGGGTAGGATATCCGTCATAGTATCCACCTGTTTCCAGCGCATCGAAGTATTTTTTAACTTCTCTGGCAACTACACCATTGAGGAGCAGTAACCCAATAAGGTTTGGAGCAGCCATCAGAGCGTTGAAGATGTCGGCAATAGTCCATACCTGTGAAAGAGTCAGGAACGGGCCAATGAATACAGCGAATACATAGATCCAACGGTAAACCTTAACAGCTTTCATGCTTCCGTTGAAGAGATATTCGCAACATCTTTCTGCGTAGTAGTCCCAACCAAGAATAGTCGTGAAAGCGAAGAATGCCAATGCGCACATTATTACGAATGAGCCGGCAGCATCGCCAAGCATTCCCATTGAGAATGCCTTGATTGTAACTCCCGCACCACCTTCACTAAGTTCAGGAACACTCTGACAATACTCATAAGCACCGGAAGTCATGATTACCAGACCGGTCATCATGCAAACGCAGATCGTGTCGATGAATGTACCAGTCATGGATACCAGTCCCTGTCTTACAGGCTGGTTCGTCTGTGCTGCTGCCGCTGCAATAGGAGCGGAACCAAGACCGGATTCATTTGAGAATACCCCTCTCGCTACACCCTTTGTAATTGCCAGGTAGAATGCACCGAAGGCACCACCTGCTACAGCCTTAGCACCGAATGCCATGGTAACTATGTCAGCGATTGCCTGTGGAACTTCGGTAATGTTCTTAAAAATAATAATCAGCGAAATCAGAACATAAGCTATTGCCATGAATGGAACGATTACTATTGATACTGATGCGATTCTCTTGATACCACCGATGATAACCAGTGCCGCACAAACTGTAACAACAACTGCTACTATAATAGTAACGATTGTGATGTTCTTGTCAGCTCCGATGGTAAACAGTGTAGGGGCTTTGAAGAACCCTTCTGTTGCGGTAGCAATACCGTTAATCTGAGTGATCGTACCGATACCGCCTGCACCGGCGATGCAGCCGAAGAGTGCGAACAGCTTACCAAGCCATCTTGCATTCCAGCCGTATCTTTCATTAATACCCTCTTCAATGTAGTAGAAAGGCCCGCCGAGGAATCCGCCTTCAGGGTTCTTATGTCTGTAAAGAACTGCCAGACAACCTTCTGAAAATTTTGTAGCCATACCAATGCATGCAGCGATGAACATCCAAAACAGTGCTCCGGGTCCGCCTACCATAACTGCTGTTGATACACCTACGATATTACCTGTACCGATTGTTGCAGAAAGAGCTGTACAAAGTGCACCAAATGATGTTACTTCTCCAACCGCTCCTTCTTCATTTCTAACCATGTACCTCAGGGCTCTTCCCAGTTTCACGAACTGCATTCCCTTAAGTCTGAAGGTCAGAACCAAACCGGTTCCCATAATGAGGACCAATAGAGGCACTCCCCAAACAATGGAATCAACCGTGTTTAAAAATTGTGTGACCATGTGTTATCTCCTCCTCCTATTTAATAATAGGAACATAATTGCACGCCCAAAAGGGCAGTTAATTAAAAAGTCGAAATTTCACCCTTGGCGATTTCGACTTTCCGGAGAGGTACAAATACAAATAATTGCGAGAACTATCTGCCCTGTCCTTTTGCCTGAGAGATTACGTTTATTTGGGTCTTCCTCGATAACCCCTTAACGCGTACACCTTCGGCGTCCGCAGGCTTTTAAGCCTCGGAACTCTCCAGAGTTTCATAGTTCATTTCTCGTTTATTTTGCAAAAGCAATACAAACAATAATATAAACTTTACCGTAAAAATATAACACACCATATTAAGCTTGTAAAAGCTTTTATAAAAAATATTCTGTATACAAATAAGTTATATAGAAAAAGCAATAAAGTTTATATTCACTTTACCGCTTTTCCTCTTTAATTACAGTTTATTATTATTTAATCACAGCATTTTTCTGAACGAAATTCAGAACCTTCTGGGTAAGCAGTGCTGTATGAACATACTGCTCTACTGTTTTTCCCATCTCACTCATCATCACATCATCATCATAACCCTGCTCTTCAATACTAGCTGTCAGAGCTTCAGCTTCCTCATCCGTGTAGCTGAGATTTTCTTTCTCTGCAATATACTCCACCAGCATATCCTGCTTCACATATTCCTGAGCCTGCTGCTTCATATACTTCCCGTATTCCTTTTCCGTGGCGTATCCGAACTGAGACATCACGTCCTTTCGATCAGTACCATATTGCTCCGCCATATCATCTGTCTGCTGATTAAATATTTCCACATAGTTTTCAACGGCGTCCTCAGGATATTTCAGTACCTTGGAAGATTTCATTATCTGAGCCCACAACTCCGACTGCTGATTCTGATTAGCCTCTTCTTTCTTTTCTGCACGAAGATTCTCCTTAACGGCAGCCTCATACTCCTCTGTGGAATCATAGCCCATTGCCTTTGCGAAAGACTTGTCATATTCAGGAGATTCATTACGCGTGGCGGAATTGATTTTCACAGTAAACTCCACATCTTTTCCCTGAAGTTTCTCCGTTTTATAATTCAAGGGAAATGCCAGATTCAGAAGGATATCCTTCTCACCAACAGCATGCCCAACAAGGCCGGTTTCGAAGCCTTCAATAAAACTGCCGCTTCCCAGTTGAAGGCTCTGGTTCTTAGCAGATCCCCCATCAAA
>JAQVOT010000012.1 GCA_028702415.1 Eubacteriales bacterium | reverse complement strand
AGTATCTTATTTTCTCTGCTGATATGATTGATGCGGAGGAAGCTCACCGAATCGGTCTGGTAGAGAAGGTTTGTGAACCTGAAGCGCTTCTTGCTGAGGCTGAAGCGCTGGCTAAGAAGATCGCTTCTAAGGCACCAATTGCAGTTGCAGTTGCAAAGGATGTTATCAACAACGGCTACGATGCTGATATGAAGACGGCATCAGCATACGAAGTAAATGCATTCGGAATTTCATTTGCTTCTGAAGATATGAAGGAGGGGACATCAGCATTCCTGGAAAAGAGGAAGGCCGAGTTCAAGAATAAATAATGACACATCAGAAAATGGCACATCATACTATAAACATTGATGTTAATCCAGAGGATTTTGACGAATCCGGGAAAATTATTGCAGATCGAGTTTTCCGATTTTTTCAGGACACATCTGAAAGCCATGTAAATGAACTGGGCATAAGCCCTGATGAGTTGATCAAGAGAAATTATATCTGGGTCCTGACCAAGATGAGGATAAGGTACACCGGTGAAATGAAAGCCGGGGAGAAGTATATCTGCACAACGTATCTAGTTCGTCATAAGAGGGCAAGTTTTAAGCGTGATTACTACATAAACTATGCATCAGATGGAGCTGTTCCCGAGAAGGCTGTTGTAATAGGTGCCAGTCAGTGGTGCGTCATGAATTACAAGACCAGGAAACTAGAGAAAACAGATACTGTTTTTAGCGTGCCTGAAGATGGCGTTGATATGATTGAGGGTATTTTTCCTAAAATTCATGGTGAAAATCCGCAACATGTAATGGATCATACCGTTGGCGCCGATGATCTGGACAAAAACGACCACTGTAACAATATTCGTTACATTGCTTTGTCCGAAGAAGCAACAGGCAGGAATGTGGATAAAGCGCTTTATGTTAATTTTGCTAAAGAAACTCGATTTGGAGAAAAGATAAGCATCTACACAGAAGAACGTGAAGACGGAACCTATGTTGAAGGCCGCATAGCAGATGGTACAATTGTGTACCAGTTAATAATCTGCTGATATCAGGTGATATCAGAAAAAAGTTGACAGGTGGTTTTAGTAATTGTCAGCGAAGAAGCATATACTAAAAAAGAGTCATGAGAGGTCATGACTCTTTTTTTTAAAACTTTGCGTTTGTAATTGTACGTTAATTTTACACGATACCCTGGTCCATCATTGCGTTTGCAACCTTTTCGAAACCTGCAATGTTTCCGCCCTGTACCAGTGCGTTCTTGTTGCCATAGTAAGTTTCGCCGGCCTTTGAGCAAGCGTTGTAAATGTTAACCATGATAGTGTGAAGCTGATCGTATACTGCCTGATGCTGCAGAACTGTGTGTCCTGAGTTCTGTCCCATTTCGATGCATGAGCATGCAACTCCACCAGCGTTAGCTGCCTTAGCAGGACCAACCGCGATCATCTTATCCATCAGGAATACCAGAGCGTCGTTAGTTGTAGGCATGTTTGCTCCTTCACAGTAGTACTTGCATCCGCCATCAACAATCTGCTGAGCGTGTTCCATGTGAACGTCATTCTGCATAGCGCAAGGGATGAACATGTCAACCTTGATGCCTTCATCCTGCTGAACGCCCCAAGGCTTCTTGCCTGCATAGAACTTAGCATTAGGGAATTTCTCCGCATAAGGTGCACAGATGTTCTTTCCGGAGGATCTTAACTCAAGCATGAAAGCAATCTTTTCATCAGTTGAGATTCCATCCGGGTCATAGATATATCCGTCCGGACCTGAAAGAGTAACGCACTTAGCTCCGAGATCCTTCAGCTTCCAGGCTGCGCCCCATGCCACGTTACCAAAGCCTGAAATACCAACAACCTTACCCTTGAAGTTTTCTCCGTTAGCCTTCAGCATTTCTTCAGCATACCATACGATACCAAAGCCTGTTGCTTCAGCTCTTCCAAGCAGTCCGCCATATGAAAGGCCCTTACCGGTGAGAACGCCTTCATATCTGTTAACGATTCTCTTGTACTGTCCGAACAGGTAGCCGATTTCTCTTCCGCCTACACCCAGGTCTCCGGCAGGAACGTCAGTGTAAGGACCAATGTGTCTGTACATTTCAGTCATGAACGCCTGGCAGAATCTCATTACTTCTGCATCGCTCTTTCCATTAGGATCAAAGTCTGAACCACCCTTACCGCCACCGATTGGCAGACCAGTCAGTGAGTTCTTGAAGATCTGTTCAAATCCCAGGAACTTGATGATTCCAGGATTTACGTTTGGAGCAAATCTAAGGCCACCTTTGTAAGGTCCGATTGCGCCGTTGAACTGATATCTGTAGCCCTTATTAACCTGTACTTTACCAGCATCGTCAACCCAGACTATTCTGAAAGTAACTCCTCTTTCCGGCTCAACCAATCTTTCCAGCAGAGAACATGCTTCATATTCAGGATGCTTCTCTACGATTGGAACCAGTGAAGTCAGTACTTCTTCGATAGTCTGATGGAATTCAACCTCGCCCGGGTTTCTTTCTTTGACCCAGTTGATGACTCTTTCAACATACTCTTTTGACATTTTGTTTCTCCTTTTTTGTAAAAAAATTTGCAAAGTTTTTTAATGCCTTTATAGCAAATTCATACTATCACTTTAGTAAAAAAGCGTCAATGGATAAAGACAAAT
This sequence comes from Eubacteriales bacterium, assembly GCA_028702415.1. Classification (GTDB taxonomy): domain Bacteria; phylum Bacillota; class Clostridia; order Peptostreptococcales; family Anaerovoracaceae; genus Lentihominibacter. The sequence continues at coordinate 10,738 of JAQVOT010000012.1, read as the reverse complement.
AAGCCTTTTACTTGTTTGTCATATTTGTTATACTAAGTGGGTATGAAATTGTTGGAACAAGGAGGTTATGACATGGCAGAAATCAGAGAAAAAGAAGTCCTGATAGAAGAACAGGAAATTAAGGCCATGGACATGGAAACAAAAAATCAGCAGTTTGAAGAAGATCTGGGAGCGATTCTGGAGATGCTTGAAAATTCTGACTACTTTGTTGCCCGCAGTGCAATCCTTAAATATAACGAGGTGGATATAAGCGAAATTATTGAGGAGATTCTTGATGAAATTGGTATTGATAAGGCCATTATCATGTTCAGAATGCTCCCAAAAAATGTTTCGGTTGAGGTGTTTTCATATCTTGATAGCGATGACCAGGTTAAGATAATAGATGGTATTACTGATCATGAAATCGCCTTCATCATGAACGAGATGAATTTTGACGATAAAATTGATGTTCTTGAAGAACTTCCGGCAAATATTGTAGACAAAATTCTTGACAGGACACCTCGCGAGGAAAGAAAGCTTATTAATACTTTCCTGAATTATCCGGATGACAGTGCAGGGAGCCTTATGACACCCCGTTATATCAGTCTGCAGGAAACAATGACCGTGGCGGAGGCTCTGGCACACATAAAAAACACGGGGATGGATTCTGAAACTGTATATACATGCTATGTTAAACATGGCGGCAGGGAGCTAAAAGGTATCGTATCTCTCAGCGCACTGGTCACATCAGAGTCTGATGCCCTTGTTTCAGAACTGATGCATACTGATTATATTTACCTGAATGTTAATGATGACCAGGAAGATGTAGCTGAAGCATTTAAGAAATATGGTTTTCTGGCAATTCCGGTTGTTGATAATGAGAATAGGCTTGTTGGAATCGTTACAGTGGATGACGTTATGGAAATCATGGAAGAAGAGGCCACAGAGGACATCGAGCGTATGGGTGGTGTAATGAGTGATGAACCGGCTGCCGATTATCTTGATATCGGTGTTTTCAAACATGTTAAAAACCGTATTCCATGGCTGCTTTTTATGACTGTTATGCTTATGATAACAGGAACGCTTATTTCACAGTTTGAACAGATGCTTTCTCAGGTAATTATGCTTGTTGCATACCTGCCTTTGCTCATGGGAACAGGAGGTAATACCGGAACCCAGGCAGCCACACTGATAATACGAGGACTATCGATTGCTGAGGTTGATCTTAAGGATGCGGGTAAGATTCTATGGAAAGAGTTTCGCGTCAGCATGATACTTGGACTGATATTAAGCGCTTTTAACTTCCTTAAGATAATTTATATAGATGGTCAGTCGGTTGTTATAGGGCTTACTGTGGCGGTATCCATGGTTTTGGTAATTATCTTTGCCAAGATACTTGGAGGAATGCTTCCGATGCTTGCCAAGAAGGTGGGGGTTGACCCTGCATTGATGGCAACACCGATGATATCTTCAATAACGGATATGGTGTCATCCTGTATATACCTGCTTACTGCATCCATCTTGCTGGGAATCGCTTTGTGAAATCAAGAGAATGAAGTTTATATTGTGTTATTATTGCTCATATTGAGGCCTAGGATATGATTAGCATTACGACAGAATACGTAAAAAGTATAATAAAGCCGAGACCCCCTGATATGCATAAGGGTCAGGCCGGGAGAGTGCTGGTGATTGCCGGCTCTAAGGGCATGGCCGGCGCAGCAGTTCTTGCAGCCAGGGCTGCACTTTACTCCGGAGCAGGGCTTGTTAAGGTGGCGGTAAAGGAGGATCTGTTTGATATCCTTCAGATTTCGGTTCCTGAAGCAATGTGTGTTGACAGGGATGAGCTATGCAAAAGCAACCCATTGGAACTGGAAGAAATATTTAGTTGTTATGATGCGGTTGCAATCGGGCCGGGCCTTGGAGTAAGCGAAGAAAACAACAAGATGCTAATGGATCTGTTAAATACATATCAGGGGCCCGTAGTGATCGATGCTGATGCCCTTAACTGCATGTCAAGATATGGTTTTGCAAAAATAAACCGCAAAGGGGTTTCAGTTCTGACCCCTCATCCGGGAGAAGCTGACAGATTCCTTGAAAGGGCAGGTTTAGGATCATATAAGGAACTCGGCAGGGAAGAAACAGCCAGGACTCTTGCATATGTTACCGGTGCGACGATAATTCTCAAGGGCGCCGGTACAATTATAGCTGACCCCTATTGCCCTAATGCTGAAGATTCATTATATGTGAATCCCACAGGGAATCCGGGAATGGCAACAGGTGGAAGCGGTGATGTGCTTACCGGAATAATAACTGCGCTACTGGCACGGAAGGACCTTTATACCGAAGGCTATGAATCCAGACCAATAAAGGCCATCAATTCTGCAGTATTTATTCATGGCCTGGCCGGCGACATCGCAGCCGAAAACATTGGCGAATACGGAATGACTTCTGCAGATATCGCAGATGCTATATCCATGGCTATAAAGGACCTTGTGGAATAGAGAATATACAAAAAATAATTATGAGTTGAGAAAACCCAAAAGCACTGTTGATGGCAGTGCTTTTTTGTTATATACTACATGTTGAGCAAATATGTAAAAAAATCATAGAATTTCAACAAGATTTTGGAGGGATAAGCATGGATATCAATATGTTAAATAAAAAAGCTGTGGAGGTGCGCATCGGAATTATTGAAGCGATACATAATGCCGGTTCAGGGCATCCTGGGGGATCACTTTCGTCAGCGGACATTACCACCGCACTCTATTTTGACATTATGAATATTGATCCGAAAAATCCGGGCATGAAGGGAAGAGATAAATGTATATTTTCTAAAGGTCATGCCGGTCCGGCACAGCTTGCTGCTATGGCACTGCGGGGTTATTTCCCAATTGGTGAATTCACAGGAACTTTAAGAAGAATTGATTCCAGATTCCAGGGACATCCAAATATCAAGATTCCGGGAATCGAAATGTCAACAGGTTCACTGGGTCAGGGATTCAGTGCCGCAGGCGGAATGGCCATGGCAAACAAACTTGATAATGATCCCGGTAAAATATTTGCTGTATTAGGTGACGGTGAACTGCAGGAAGGCCTTGTATGGGAAGCGGCAATGTCCGCCGCTCATTATAAACTTGATAATCTCATCGCAATAGTTGATCATAATGGACTACAGATTGATGGAAGAAATGATGATGTGATGACAGTAAACCCCATAGGAGAAAAGTTCGAAAGCTTCGGCTGGAATTATACAGTTATTGACGGGCATGACATGATCGCCATACATGATGCTCTCACAATGGCGAAAGAATCTAAAGGCAAACCCATGTGCATTGTTGCCGAAACCATAAAGGGTAAAGGTGTTTCATTTATGGAGAATCAGGCCGGATGGCACGGTAAAGCTCCGGATGATGAACAGTATGCAAGGGCAATGGCAGAACTTAATGCGGCAAAAGCTGCTTTGAAATAGGGAGGTAGTAACATGGCAGATAAGATTGCAACAAGACAGGCCTATGGTGAGGCTCTCGTGGAAATAGGAAAAAACAATAGTAATCTGGTTGTTATGGATGCAGACCTTTCGGGGTCCACAAAGACTTCCATGTTCGCAAAGGAATTTCCTGAAAGATTCTTCAATATGGGAATCGCGGAACAGAACATGTATGGAGCGGCAGCAGGACTGGCAATCAGCGGCAAGGTTGTATGCGCCAGCACATTTGCAATATTTGCAGCATGCAAATCCTTTGAGATAATCAGAAATTCTATCGGATATACCGGAGCAAATGTTAAGATATGCGCTTCCCACGCAGGAATTACCGTAGGTGAAGATGGTGCAAGCCACCAGACATTTGAAGATATTGCTTTGATGAGAACTATACCCGGAATGACCGTTGTTAATCCATCAGATGCAACTGCAACAAAGAAACTGCTCAAGCAGATTGTTGAGATGGAGGGTCCATGCTATTTCAGAATTGGCAGAGCTGCGGTACCTGTTTTCTATTCCGAAGATGATGAAATCACACTAGGCAAGGGCAAACTGATCAAAGAAGGAAGCGACGTTACTATCATTGCTACAGGCATTATGGTTAATGAAGCCTATGAGGCGGCCGGGGTTCTTGAAACCGAAGGAATCAGCGTTCGCTTAATAGATATTCATACAATAAAGCCTATTGATAGTGGTATAGTTATTAAAGCAGCTAGAGAAACCGGTGCAATAGTAACAGCGGAGGAACATAGCGTAATAGGCGGACTGGGAGACGCAGTTGCGCAGGTTGTTGTAAAAAATGCGCCTTGTCCCGTTGCCATGGTTGGTCAGCAGGATACATTTGGAGAGTCCGGTAAACCTGATGATTTAAAAAAGAAATATCACATGACATCAGAAGATATTATTGAAGCTGTTAGAAATATCGTAAGGGAAAGGTAAAAGGCACTAAAGATGATTGTTTTTGACAATGTAACAAAACATTACAAGTCAAACATAGGCCTTGATCATGTATCAGTCAGAATCAACGAAGGGGATTTCGTATTTCTTGTGGGACCAAGCGGTGCCGGTAAATCTACATTTATCAAACTGATTCTGAATGAAATTGATGCAGACTCAGGGAGTATAAAGGTTCGCGGACATGAAATTGTTGGAATGTCTGCAAGGAAAGTACCCGTTTTGAGAAGAAATGTGGGGATAGTATTCCAGGATTTCCGGCTTTTGCCTAAGAAAACCGTGTTCGAGAATGTTGCCTTTGCAATGGAAATCGTACATAAACCGAAAAAACAGATTATCAAACAGGTTCCTCAGGTTCTTACCATGATGGGAATCGCTGACGAGGCGGATAAATATCCTGATGAGCTTTCTGCAGGTGAGCAGCAGCGTGTTGCCATCGCCAGAGCAATTGTGAACAAACCTAAGATACTGATTGCTGATGAGCCAACAGGAAACCTTGACCCTGATACAGCATGGGAAATAATGCAGCTTCTGAATCAGATCAATCAGAGAGGAACAACTATACTGATGGTTACCCATGCTAAAGATATCGTGGACAAGATGGGAAAGCGTGTAATAGCCATAGAAAAAGGTAGAATTGTCAGAGATGAATACGGTGCATACGGATACAAGGATGTTCTCGAGCAGGCAGAAATGACCTTTGATACTGTTCAAATCAGAAACAGAGATACCTTCAGATCCAGATTCAGAAGAGGAGGCAAAGAAGAATAGTGAAAACATTTTTCTATACTTTGAAACAGTCATTTATCCAGTTTGGAAGAAATCTGAACATGTCCATAATTTCCATTTTTGCGATTACCTGCATGCTTCTGATTTTAAGTCTCTTCTTTATTCTTGTTATTAATGTAAACACAGCGGCAGAGACAATTAAAGGAGACTACGATTCAATTGAGATTTTCCTGAATGAAGATACGACCAGAGAAGAGGCTCAGGAGATGGTAGATGACATGAAGACACAGGAAGGCGTTTCGGATTCCTTCTATAAATCCAAGGAACAGGCAATGGCCGAATTCAAGGAAAGATGGGGAAAGAATGGTTATCTCCTTGATAGCCTGCAGGACAACCCCCTTCCTAACTCCGTTGTAATTATGATAGGGGATCTGGAAAAGGCAGATGCACTTGCTGAACACGCTTCCGGATATGAGGGTATCGAAGAGGTAAAATACTACAAGAGCACTGTAGATAAACTCCTGGATGCCACTAGATTTATTCAGATGGCAGCAATTGTAATCATGATATTCCTCATTATTATATCCATTGTCGTTGTTTCAAATACAATAAAACTTACAGTTTTTAACAGAGCAGAAGAAATAAGTATCATGAAATATGTTGGTGCCACAAACTGGTTTATTCGTGGGCCATTCCTTGTGGAAGGAATAATTATAGGAGTATTTTCTGCAGGCATCTCACTTGGTATCACCCACATTGTATACAGTAAAATTGTTGACGCAATAGGAAGTCAGGTTTACCAGATTCTATCCATGCCAATGGTGCCGGTTGGTTTCCTGACATATAATTTCGCCTGGATTTTCCTGGCACTGGGAATCAGCATAGGCTCATGCGGGAGTATCATTTCTATGAGAAGATTTTTAGATGCATGAGTATTGAGAAACTAGGAGTGAAAATGAAGAGAAAAAAGAAACTGGCAATTATATTAACTCTTATGCTCGCAGTCTTCATGTGTTTTGACACCGGCTCTGTTTATGCGAAATCGCTGGAGCAGCTCCAGAAGGAAATAGAGCAAAAACAGCAGGAACTTGAAGAGGGCAAAGAGAAGGAACGCAATCTGTCACAAAAGATTACGGGGCTTGAGCAGAAGGTCTTTGAATTGAACGACCAGATTGTCATTTCCGAAAAGAAGCTCGATAGGCTTGAGGAAGAATTAGAAGTAGCAAAAGAAAAAGTAGATAAACAGAATTCTGACCTTGGCGGACGACTCAGAAACATGTATAAAAACGGGAACGTTGGATTCCTGGATGTATTAATGAATTCGGGAAATTTTTCTTCATTCCTTACCAATCTTGATCTTGTGGAAAAGATTTATGCAAGCGATAAAGAGGTTCTTGAAGACCTGCAGGAAGCCCATGACCAGATAGAAAAAAAGAAGATTGAAGTTGAAAAACTCCAGGAAAATCTGGAGATCTCAAGAACAACAGCCAAGACGGAGATGGCTAAGGTTTCCGAGGCAAAAAAAGCAGTTGCTGCCGACAATGAGAAAAATCATCAAATGCTGAATGAACTGGAACAGGAGGCCTATGCAGTTCAGGCAGAGCTTCAAAGGCAGTCAAACAGCGGTGCTATCAGTAACAGTAATACATCCACCTATACAGGGGGCATATTTGCATGGCCGGTGCCATCTTCTTCAACAATATCATCCGGATACGGATGGAGAATCTGTCCATTCCATGGCAAGGAATTTCATGGTGCTATCGATATTGCTGCAAGTTCCGGCAGTCCAATTGTTGCATCAGCTTCAGGCACAGTAATATCAGCGGGTTGGAATGGCGGTTTCGGCAATTCCGTGAAAATCGACCACGGTGGTGGAATGGTCACAATGTATAATCACTGTTCTTCATTGAATGTTTCGGTTGGTCAGAGCGTTTCAAGAGGTCAGACTGTAGCTTACATCGGGTCCACAGGATCATCAACCGGTCCGCATCTGGATTACAGAGTGTTCAGGAATGGTTCCACAATGAACCCTCACAGTTATCTGTAAGCGAAAGAGATGAATAATGAGAAAAAGCGATGAAATAGTAAAGGAAATTCTGATTAACAGGGGGATCACATCCCCTGAGGAAAGAGAGGAATTTCTTTCAGATAATCCCAAAAAGACATATGATCCATTCCTTCTTGATGGAATGCAGGAGGGAGTGGATTTATTGTTATCCGAAATAGATGGTGGAGGGAAAATATGCATATATGGGGACTATGATGCAGATGGCGTAACTTCTGTCTGTATTATGTCACATGGCATAGCTCAGCTTACGGACAGCTGGTTCTATTATATTCCTTCAAGGTTTGAGGAGGGATATGGATTGAACAGGAATGCTCTCGATAAGATAAAATATCAGGGTGCATCCACTGTTGTTACCGTAGACTGCGGTTGCGTTTCATATGATGAGGTGGAGTATGCCAAATCCATTGGACTGAAGGTTATTGTTACAGATCACCACACTATTGAAGACATAATAGCTGACTGCATAGTAATTGATCCCCAGAAACCTGAGAAATTTTTAAATGGCAACAATCCTTATCCATTCAGGGATCTTGCGGGCTGCGGAGTTGCATTCAAGTTTGTGCAGGCCCTGCAGAGGAAAAAAGGCTTTCCTAAATCTGTTCTGAATGATTGTCTTGATATGGTGGCAATAGGAACAGTAGGGGACATTGTATCTCTGCAGGACGAGAACAGAACCTTGGTCAAATATGGAATAGCCATTGCGAATTCCCAGAGGAGAAAGGCACTTTCATCTCTTGCAAAAGCAATATCCCTTGAAAATATAACTTCAGAAAACATCGCCTTCGGAATAGTACCGCATATTAATGCCACAGGCAGAATGGATTCTGCAGGTGAAGCAGTGGATTTGTTTATTTCTGATGATGAAAATATCATTGAAGAAAAAATAGAAAAACTAATTTCCTGTAACAAAGAGCGCAAGCTTATCCAGGAAAATGCCTATGAGAAATGTCTGAACCAGGTTAGGGGAGAAGAGGATTTTCTAGTTCTATACATGCCGGACATGCATGAAGGTATCGCAGGAATTGTTGCAGGAAAACTGAAGGATAAATTTTACAGACCTGTAATAATCGTAACACCTGGTGGAGATGGATTTCTGAAGGGGACAGGAAGAAGTATTCCAAGCATTGATATTTACAAAGTTCTCAGCAGAAACAGTAATCTTTTTGTTAGATTTGGTGGGCACAGGAGTGCCTGTGGATTTCTCATGCCTACAGATAACCTTCAGAAACTGCATGAAGGCATAAAAAAAGAGACAGAAATATTAAAGGAAAAAGACGAGGCGCTGTTTAAAAAAACCATCAAGACTGATATCAATCTGATTCCGGGTGAAATAAATGTTGAACTTGCCAGGGAAATAGCGAAAATTGCTCCATTTGGTGAAGGTAATCCCAACCCCCGATGCTTTTTTGAGGAGGTTTTCATAAGTCGACTATCATACATGGGCGAAAACAAAACACATGCACGTTTCAGTATTTGTGAAGAAGCGGATAATGGCAAGAGAAGTTTTGTTGATTGTGTTTTGTTCAGAAGAGCCCAAGAGATGTCAGAAACCCTTGAAAGGGGAGATAGGGTGAGCATTATCGGCACCATTTCATATCAGGTCTGGAGAGGACAGGAAAGAGTTCAGATAGTTGTTGAGGAGATAATATGATAAAAATAACGAAAACCCGATTCATTCTTTTTCTTACCGCTGCCTTTATGATTGGGGCGCTTATTTTTGGTGGAGCCGGTGCACTAATGTTAAATTCCGAAGGTGCGATATTTTCAGGAAACGATAAGCTGGCGGAAATAAGGAAGAATATTCATGACCATTATCTGTTTGATTACGATGAAAAAGAATTGATGGATGGCCTGTATAAGGGTTACGTTGATTCTTTGAATGACCCCTATTCAAGCTACATGAACAAAAAAGAGTTTGAATCATACATGACAACAACAAAGGGAGAATATTCAGGTGTTGGAATCACATTTACTATGGTGGATGGAAAATACCGTGTTGTTGGGGTTACAAAGGATTCACCTGCAGAAATGGCAGGCATAGAAGAAGGGGATTATATCCTTCTTGTGGATGGTAAAGAATATGCTGATCAGGACATTATGGCTGCAAAAATAAGAGGCGATGAAGGTACCAAGGTCACATTAACAATGCTTCATAACAAGAAAGAAAAAGAAGTAACGATGATTCGTCAGGATATAAAACAGGAAAGTGTGAGCTATAAAATGCTTGATAGTGAAACCGCATACATAGGAATCAATCAGTTTGTTGATAACACCTCTGAGGATTTTGAAAAAGCATTAAAGGCTGTAACAAAGAATGGAGTCAATTATCTTATTCTTGACCTGAGGGACAATGGCGGCGGCCTTGTTGATCAGTGCGTTGAAATTGCTGATTGGTTTCTGGATGAAGGCGTAGTCTGTTATATTAAAGACAAAAAAGGTGATTTGGGCAGTTTTGATGCCAAAAACGGAAAGACAGAACTGGAAACAGTTGTAATGATTAATGAAAACAGTGCCAGTTCTGCTGAGATACTGGCGGCAGCAATGAAGGATAATGGATATGATACTATTGGAACCAGGTCTTTCGGTAAGGGAATAATACAGAACACTATAACGCTCAAAGATGGATCCGCATTAAAACTTACGATTATGGAATTTCTTTCACCGGAGAAGCACAAGATACATAACAAGGGTATCAAACCGGATTATATAGTTAAGGACAAGAAAAAAACCAAGGAAGATGAACAGCTAGAAAAGGCAAAGGAGCTCCTTCAAACACTTTAATTTTGATTGACTTTAGAGCGTGAAAGTGTTATATTTTACTCGAATAATTCAGGTGAAAGGAGAGCGCGCCATGACTTATGAATCAAAATTTAAAAGAGAAGACATAGATGAGCTGTTTAAAGCAGTACTTCTTCTCGAAGACGAAGAAGATTGTTACAGGTTTTTTGAAGATATTTGTACAATCAATGAAATTCACGCAATTGCACAGAGACTTCAGGTTGCCAAACTGCTTTCTGAAAACAAGACATATAACGAAATTGAAGGAATAACGAAAGCGTCAACCGCTACTATCAGCAGAATTAACAAATGTCTTGTATATGGAGCAGAGGGATATCAGCGGATTCTTGCCAGACTTAAAGAACAGGAATAACTTCACTGGTGGAAAAACATTATATACGGATATGTATTGGCGGCATTTTTTAGTGCCGCTTTTTCACTGTTTTTCCAGAAAGAGAGTATGTTAAAATGAAATTCAGTTTATTAATTGAAAACAAAACAGATAATCCGGGAATAATTGCAGAGCACGGTTTGTCTGTATACATAGAAACTCAGGGGAAAAAGATATTATTTGACGCAGGGGTAAGCAATCTTTTTGCTGTAAATGCTGCAAATATGAAAGTCGATCTTGCGGCAGTGGATTTCGCGGTAATAAGCCATGGCCACTATGATCATACAGGGGGATTTCCAATGTTTCATAAGATAAATCCAAAGGCGCCGATATATATTCATAGAAATTCTTTAAGAAT
>JAQVOT010000011.1 GCA_028702415.1 Eubacteriales bacterium | reverse complement strand
AATAACCTGGGTCTGCTGACGGAGCCTGTCGAGAAATTCTCTGGCTCCCGGCAGGGGATCAACTCTTGAAATGGTTTGCTGTATTTCCTTAAGTCCCAGACCGTGTTCCTTGAGAAGTTCTATTCTGTATCTCATAAGCTTGTCGTAGTCCGGTTCATCCCGGGTGGTTTTCTTGAATTCTGGGATACCGGTTTCTTCTGCAAAAGCAATCCATATTTCCGGTACCAGTACACCTTCCATATCGAGGCATACGATATTCATTTTATTATCTGCCATATGTATATCTCCTTATAAATATTTTCATCCATTATACATCATGCAGCCTTAGTATTCCAGCTTACTTTCACAGTAAATGCATCTGTAAATCCCTTTTTCTCTGTCCGTAAGAACAAATCTGTGGGGGAGCTCCTGCTCAACAGTGGTGATGCATCTGGGATTCTTGCACTTGACAAAGCCTTCGATTCTTTCGGGTTTCTCGATATGTGTCCTTTTTACGAGCTGACCTCCTTTGATTTCATTGACGGTTATATGGGGGTCAACAAAGCCTATAGCATTCAGATCTATATCTATAAGTTTATCAATTTTGATGATGTCCTTCTTACCGTACTTCTTGCTGTCAGCATTCTTAATAAGGGCTACCTGACAGTCCAGTTTATCCAGTCCCAGAATCCCGTATAATTTCATTCCCTGACCCGCTTTGATATGATCAAGGACCAGTCCGTTCTCAATCTTTCCTATTATCACGATAATATCCTCCCTTTAATCCTTCTCGCTGTTATTATTCGCCTCATGACTGAACCCCGGCAGCGGCCAGCAGTTTGAGTATCAGCGCCATCCTTATATACTTGCCGTTTCTGACCTGCTGGAAATATTTCGCTCTCGGGTCCTCATCGATGGTTACGGATATTTCATTTACCCTTGGCAAGGGATGAAGTATCGACAGGTCTGCCTTTGCATTATCCAGCTTGTCCAGAGTGAGAATATAGCTGTCCTTTAATCTCATGTAGTCCTGTTCGTTGAAGAATCTTTCTTTTTGAACCCTTGTCATGTACAGAATGTCCAGTTCAGGCATGGCAGCCTCGAGATCTTTGGTTTCCAGATACTCGAGATTGTTCCTGTGAAGAACCTCATCCTTGAGATACTCCGGAATGCACAGCTCTTCAGGTGAAATAAGAATGAACTTCACGTTTTTATATCTGGACATTGCGGTTATGAGGGAATGCACCGTTCTGCCGAATTTCAGGTCACCGCAAAGCCCCACCGTCATGTTATCGAGCCTCCCTTTTTCTCTGCTTATGGTGAGCAGATCTGTAAGAGTCTGGGTAGGTCGATTGTGACCCCCATCTCCTGCATTTATTATGGGAACATCCGATTTGTAGCTTGCCACCACCGGGGCCCCTTCCTTGGGGTGTCTCATGGCTATGATATCGGCATATGCTCCAACTGTTCTTATTGTATCCGACACGCTCTCTCCCTTGGCCGCAGATGAACTCTGAGCCTCAGAAAATCCCAGCACATTTCCACCTAGCTCGTACATGGCCGCTTCAAAACTCAGTCTGGTTCTTGTTGAAGGCTCAAAGAACAGGGTGGCCAGTTTCATGCCTTTGCATTTCTCACGATATTTTTCAGGATCAGCGATAATATCATTGGCAACTTCTATAATTTCGTCAATTTCATCAACTGACAGGTCCATAATCTCTATTAAATGTCTCATTTTACCTCCCGTTTTCTTCGATAAACTTCTTCAACTCATCTATACCCTTTTTATCCAGGTCACCTCTTTCGTAGGCAACCTGAATCGCAGTATCAAAATCCGTGAGGCTCACGTTCCTCACAGCTGCCTCCTCTAGACGTCTCTTGCCCTTCTCCATTCCATATGTGAAGATGCTCACTATTCCCAGCACCTCCGCCCCCGCATCTTTCAAAGCATCAACGACTTCCACCGCGCTGCCGGCTGTTGATATCAGGTCTTCTATCACCACAACCTTCTGCCCTTCCGGAAGTCTTCCTTCTATTCTGTTATTTCGGCCATGATCTTTACCTTTTGATCTGACATATCCCATGGGCAGGTTCATGATCTGTGCCGCTATTGCCGCATGAGCGATCCCCGCTGTGCTGGTTCCGAACAGGGCCTGAGCCTCAGGGAACTCTCTCCTGACAGTATCCGCAATGGCCTGCTCAACCTCTGTTCTTACCTCAGGGGCTGTAAGAATCAGCCTGTTGTCACAGTAAATCGGACTTTTAATTCCGCTGGCCCATGTGAATGGCTCCTCCGGCCTTAGAAAAACCGCCCCGATGTCAAGCAGATATCCTGCTATTTTCTTCTTCATCCTAAAAACTCCTTTCTGCATCTTTCATAGGCTGCCAGTGGATCCGCGGCAGCGGTTATGCTTCTGCCCACAACTATGTAATCCGAGCCGAGCTCTCTTGCCATGGCCGGGGTCGTAACTCTTTTCTGGTCTCCTTTGGCGTCTCCCTCAAGTCTTATTCCCGGTGTCACCGTGAGAAAATCATATCCGCAGGCCCTGTGCACTTCCTCCGCTTCCAGAGGTGAACATACAACACCCTTAAGTCCCGCTTCTTTGCAGTTCAGCGCATACTGAATGACCGTTTCCTTCAGGGGCTTTTCAATGAGTATCTCCTCCCGCATGACCTTCTCTGAGGTTGATGTGAGCTGAGTTACGCCTATTACCAGACCCTTGGCCTCCGCCGCCGCAGCTGACATCATCGCCTTTGCTCCGGCAGCATGCACATTGCACATATCCACTCCCAGGGTGCTGATAACCGCCATTGCCCTGCCCACGGTGTTTGGTATGTCGTGGAGCTTCAGATCCAGAAAGACACTATGCCCTCTGGCCTTAAGCTTTCTCACCATATCAGGTCCGGTTCCATAGAAAAGTTCCATTCCTATTTTCACATAGGGTCTCTCATCTCCGAACTTTTCCAGAAAGTTCATTGTTTCATCCTCTGATGAGAAGTCACATGCTATGATTACATCCTTTGGCATCAGTGCGCACCTCCGATAATATCTCTTAAATTTTCAATACCGTATTTCTTCATTTGAGAGGGCAGAGCTTCTATTATTTCCTGACATATCCAGGGGTTCACAAGGTTTGCTGCTCCAACCTGTACCCCGGTAGCTCCGGCCATCATCATTTCCAGCACATCTTCGGGGCAGCTTACCCCACCGCAGCCTACTATGGGAATCTTAACTTTCTCGTAGGTCCGGTAAACCATTCCCAGGGCTATGGGCAGTATGGCCGGTCCTGAGAAACCTCCGATCTTATTGGCAATAACAGGTCTTCCCGTTTTCAGATCTATTCTCATGCCCTGTACCGTATTGATTAGTGTCAGTCCGTCCGCCCCTGCAATCTCACAGGCAACTGCTATTTCACTTATATCTGTAACATTGGGCGAAAGCTTCACGATCAGGGGTTTGTTTCCCCCATCTGAACTCTGGGCTTCCAGGGCTTTTTTTACTGCTCCCGTCACCCTGGCCGCCTCCTTCGGATCTGTACCGAAGGCCATGCCTCCCCTGTGCACATTGGGACAGGATATGTTCAACTCAATCCAGCCGACCTGCTTCTGAAGGGCAAGTCTGCCGGCCACCTCAACATATTCCTCCAGGCTGAATCCGCTGACATTTGCCATTACAGACTTGTTGAACATCTTGGAAATTTCAGGCAGTTCTTCATTTATCACCCCATCAACACCCGGATTCTCCAGTCCCACGGAATTTATCATTCCCTCTGTACATTCCGCAATTCTCGGTGTGGGATTTCCGAATCTATTTTTCCCTGTTGTTCCCTTGAATGAGAATGTCCCGAGAATGTTAATATCATACAGTTCTGCGAATTCTCTGCCGAACCCGAAGGTTCCGCTTGCGGGAATTATGGGATTATCCAGAGTAATTCCACAAAGTTCAACTTTCATATTCGTTCTATCACTTCCTACCATATGATTTCCTCCCTCTCCAGAACCGGTCCCTCCTTGCAGATTCTCTTGCTTCCGTAGCGGGTTTCACATGAGCACCCCATGCAGGCGCCAAACCCGCAGCCCATCCTCTCTTCAAAGCTGAACCATCCGCTTATGCCCCTGCCCATGGTTGAATCCATGGCCTTCAGCATGCCCTCCGGACCGCAGGTAAAAAAAGAGGTGCATTCAGAATCCGATAGTACATCCGTTACGAATCCTTTAACACCATAACTGCCATCTTCCGTAGCAACTGCCACCTCAAGGCCAAGCTCTCTGAATTTTTCAATATAGAACATCTCCTTTGAACTCCGAAACCCTAAAACCACCAAAGGTTTTGAGCCTCTGGCCACAAGTTCTCTGCAAAGGCCGAACATAGGCGGAACTCCTGCTCCACCACCGACAACGATAGGCTTTTGCCCTATTCTTTCGTCACTGACATCATATCCGTTCCCCAGAGGAAGCAGAATGTCAATGGACCCTCCGGAAACATACCGCTTCATCGCCTCCGTTCCCCTGCCCACGGTCTTGTAGATTATCGTAATTGTTTTTTCATCCCAGTCGCAGATTGAAATCGGTCTTCTGAGGAAAAAACCCTCCAGCTTGATATTTATAAATTGACCCGGCTTCAATTCTGTTCCATCGTGACTCAATATCATTTCATATGTATTTTCAGCAATCTGTCTGTTACTTATTATCTCTGCTTTTCTGTTCTTCAAAACTGTAAACCTCCTTTCCGTCCATTACTGTTTTGATGCATCTGCCGTACACCTTCCATCCATTAAAGGGGGTGGCGCTGCCTTTGCTTTTGAATGCACCGCTGTCCACTGTGCATTCTGTTTCCAGATCCCAGAGGCTGTAATCCTCTGTACTCTTGATTCCAAATCTTTCTGCCGGTGCTGTGCTCATCATTTCCACCAGTCTATCAAGACTTATGATATCCTTTCGCACCAGCCCGGTATAGAGCACCGGAAATGCGGTTTCCAGTCCCACGATCCCGTAGGCACATCTGTCAAAGTCCAGATTTTTTTCCTCTGCACTATGAGGAGCGTGATCCGTGGCTATCATATCTACGGTTCCGTCAACCGCCGCCTCAAGCAAAATCATTCTGTCCTCTTCCGACTTGATGGGGGGATTCATCTTGAACCAGCCCGCAGGAAGGCTTCCTGTCCTTCCATTATGTCCTGATACCGCATCTTCAACATCTGCCCTGCTGAGGAGCAGATAGTGGGGTGCTGTTTCGCAGCTAACATCCAGGCCCTCCGCCTTTGCCCGCCTTATGAGCTGAACAGATTCCTTTGTGGAAATATGACATGCGTGATAGGAACATCCCGTCTGCCTGACGAGATTCAGATCACGTTCCAGCTGCTTATACTCGGATTCATTGGAATTCCTGGGATATCTCTCATCTTCACAGTGGGCCACGATCATTTTCCCCAATGCCTTGGCACGGACCATCGCTTCTCTCATCAGATCATCGGACATTATCCCGAAGCCATCATCGGTAAAGGCTATAACCTTGCCTGCAATGGACTCCAGCTCCGCCAGTTCCCTGCCTTTCTGATCCTTGGTTATTGCACCGTAGGGGTAGACCCTTATCCTGGCGGTTTCTTCTATGGCCTCAAGCTGTATACGAAGATTATCGTAACTATCCGGACATGGTTTAACATTCGGCATGGAGCATATATTTGTAAATCCACCTGCAGCAGCAGCCTCCGTCCCTGTTGCAATCGTTTCCTTATACAAAAAACCCGGCTCTCTCAGATGTACGTGAACATCTGTGAAGCCGGGTAAAAATGTGCATTTGTCTAATATTTTTATTCTGTCTAGCATCTTTTCTCCTATGTATCTGCGATATTATGTCACATAGGAGATGCTATGTCAATCACTTTTTGAAAATAGCACCCTTTACAGGGCCTCAACAGGAGTGATCGTAGGCTGCTCCCACCATTCAACATATTCCTTAGCAGGAGGCTGATTTTCGAAGTACGGATCGTCCCATACTATTTTTCTTTCGATGGTAATTTCAAGTTCTCTGGCATATTCAAGATACTTGTCGTTTGCTTCAGGTGAAAGCTCAGCTGATGAAATGAAGCCCTTCTGACCTTCCAGTTCATCATTAACAAACAGCTTGGTGAACATGAAACCGCCCTGTCCTGTCAGATACTGTTCGCCGGTTACTCCGAATTTTTCATAGGATTCCACAAATCCGGGTGCGAACAGATGGGATTCGACCCTTACCGGCTTGCCATCCTTCTTGCCCAGAGCTTCTACCACGAAAGCACCTGTATCTGAAACCAGACCCTCTTCTATTATTTCTTCCACCTGGTGGGCAAACCTTGGAGGCTGTGGCAGGAACTTCAGAATCATTTCATGAGTGTTTACCATCTGACCCTGCAGTTCCACCGGATCCCTCTTGAGAAGGCCGGCTCTTGCCAGAGGTTCTGCGAATTCGATTCCTACTCCGCCGTATTTGAAGTACGCATTCCTGCAGCCCTTGAACAATTCCTCAGATCTTAGTCCAACATAGAAAGGTTCATCGTGAGCGTGCTCCACAAATCTTACGGGGTATCCCACGTAATCATAGGTTCTTTCAATTGGAAGTGAGAAGGGCTTGGTGTTGACCATCTTTCCTTCAACCCATGCTACAGCCAGATCATCCATGTCATTGAGGGCGGTTACAGGTGACCACCAGTAAGGCTGGAATCTCCTGGCCTCAACACCCTCATACACATTCATGAAAATCGTCTCACACTCATCGATATCCTTCATGGTGTCTCTGGCTACAACGCACATTGTTCCGGGAGCTGAACCTGTACCCATAATTCCCAGAATTCCTGCTTCCCTGAATTTTTCATTGTAATCTCCAAGGAGTCTGTACATGCATTTTTCCCATGTATCTTCAAATCCCTCCGGAGCTGCGAAGTCCTGGTAGTTGCATTTTTCTTCAAGTGCCGCATCGATCACGTTCTTGCCAAAGGCCAGCGGCAGCGCATTTACTACGAGATCGCAGCCCTTGATTAGAGCTGTGATATTTTCCTTCCTTGAAGCATCGCAGAAGAAGGCTTCTGCCTTATCCAGTTCTCCGGCCAGCTCTTTAACAGCAGCTTCATCATAATCCGCCAGAATAATCTTATCCACATTGGGTTCCAACTGCAGTCTTTTGGCTACGGTTGTTCCCTGTGCGCCGGTTCCCAATACCAGTATTTTTTTACCCATAAATATTCAACTCCTTCATCATCAGTTATGCGGGTTTCCATACAGAGATTATCTCCCAGGCCCAGCCCTTATTCTATAGCTGTTTTTTATTAAATAATTGACTTTGTAACTAAAATATGACTATAATATTTTGCGGAGGAAGAATTAAATGGATATTATCGAAAAAAAGATCAAATACAAAAAAGATATGCCCTTTGAAGCGCAGTTATGCAAAATCAGCAAACAGCTTCCCCACAGACATACCACAGAACTTGAACTTGTCTACTGTCTCAAAGGTTCAATACACCTTATTGCAGCTGACCAGGATTACCTTCTTACTCCGGGGCAGATTCACTCCATAGATTTTTATGATATACACTACCTGAACGGTTCCGAAGAAAACCTGACTCTCATATTCCATCTGGATCTGTCAAAACTGCCTGAGTGGGAAGAGCTGAACTACGTTTATTATGCATGTGAAAGCAATCACTGCTTCCCCTACCAGAAACCCGCCATGGATAAGGTCAAGGATATAATTCTTGCTCTATCGTATATTTATTTCACCGGCAATTCAGGTGAAACGGACTGCAACATGGTTGTGAGAAACCTGGCAGATCTGCTTTTGCAATACTTCAACTGGTTCAACTACGAAAACCAGGACGAATACATGAACCGAGATCTATATGACAGATTTACTCGCATTCTCGAATACATTAATAAAAATTACCAGAAGAAGATCACGGTATCCCAGCTGGCCAATCGTGAGCACATGGACAGGAACTACTTCTCACAGTTCATCAGCAAAACCGTCTTTTCAAGCTTTTCCAACATGGTGAACTACATACGCTGCTACAACGCCGAAACTCTGCTTCTGAAGACGGATAAACCCATTTCTGAGATTTCCTTTGAATGCGGCTTTTCTGACCCTAAATACTTCTACAGCGCCTTCAAAGCCCTCTGGCACATGACCCCTACCGAAGACAGGGAGCGTTACGCCTTGCAATATGCTGAAGCAAATGCAGAAAAAAACAGCAGCACCATCCTTTCGGATAATGCTGCCGCCGATAAGATCAAGGATTATATAACATTCTGGCACCTCAGAAAGTGTTTGCAGATTTAGATTCCATCCTTTGTTTCTTCGAATGTGCAGAAGGTTTTATCTTTCCTTCTTCAGTGTTGATACAATATGTCTTTCTTCACCTTCAAAGAAGGTTCCCCAAGGGTCAATTTCACTGAATCTCTCAGGAGTCTTGTGGGCGAAATCAAAGATGTCTTCCTTGAAAACAACCATGTTCGCCAACTTACCCTCTTCTATTGAACCCAGCTTATCGTCCAGTCTCATTCTCTCAGCATTGATTACAGTATATCCGTGAATCAGCTGTTCGATAGAAAGTTTAGCATCCACAGGAGGCCTTACACTGCCCGGATATTTGTTTGAATCAAGTCTTACAGCTTCCCAAGGCTCAACTCTTGTCATTGAAACCTGCATGCCAATCATTGGATTTGCACGCATTGCTTCCTGATAGCTGAATACATCGCTTGAGAACCCCACCTTGGCACCGACAGCCAGAAGCTTGCTCTGGTCGTGCATCGTTTCCCATCTTTTTTGCCCAAGGAACTTGGCGGCGCCTTCCCCAAAGTATCCGCCTGCCCAATGGCATGAATAGTCGATATATATCCCCAGTTCCTTAACTCTAATAATATCATCCGGATGTATGATTTCGCAGTGACAGAGGGTCACCTTCATGCACCAGTCATCCCCACAGATTTTCTGAGCTTCCTCAACCGCATCGCACATGAGTCTGAATGCTCCATCGCAAATTGTGTGAACATGTAAATCCAGTCTTTCATTGTTAAGACGAACAATCACATCACGCATCTCTTCCATGGTTGCCATGGCCATGCCATAATTTGTTCCCGTAGGGTCATTATGGAAGGGCTCGGTTGACAGACAATCGCCCATTTCATTTGTTCCGTCAATGAAAAACTTCACCGTATTTATTCTGATATGGTAAGTTGTATATTTTCTCTGCCAGTCCCTGGCGGTTGCAATTGTCTCTTCAAGATTCTCAATCTCAGGAAGAATAACTGATGCTTCGTAGAACATCCCAAGCCTGTCCTCCTGATCCAGTTGCCACACATATTCAAGATTTTCTTCACCTTCAGTGAACCCATCCATCATACCGATGATTCCATACTGTCTGAAGTAATCAAACAGCGGCGTAGACATTTCATCATTCATGGTGAATTCGGGTTCCCATCCTGTTTCTTCTTTTAGTGCCTTGAAGATTCCAAGATCTCCTTCACATACAGACTCGTGGCACCAACCCGTGTATTCCCCATTTTCATTCTTCACAAACTCAGGAGCACCGATTGGACTCTCACTATGAGGCACGCCGTTTTCATCCATGAGCATCTCCAGCGCCCTGGTATTGTAGCAGCATGCGTGATCGCCGAAGTCCTGAATACGGGCAGGCCTGTCATTGATTATCCGGTCGAATAGCCATCTGTCGGGTCCTTTCTCATCAAATGTCGTTGTAAAATAACTTTCATAATAGAAATAAGGTCTATCTTCCTTCGGGTATTCCTTCGCAAACTTCGCAATATCTGCAAGCAACTCTTCCTCTGTCTGTGGAAGACATCCTCTGATATACCAGAAAGTCTTCGATACGATTGACGGATGAGTATGTCCATCCAGCAGCCCCGGAACAATTGTCTTGCCTTCCATGTCAATTACTTCCGTATTTGAATCAGCCAGAGCCTTCGCCCCATAATCGTCTCCCACAAAAGCAAACTTTTTTCCGTCTATTGCCACAGCCGTAGCTTTTGGCATGTCAGGATTTTCGGTATAAATTTTTCCGTTGAATAATATTTTCTCTATTGCCATTTCTTATCCTCTTTCCTGTTATTTTTTTCTTACAGGAACCTGCAGCTCGTTCACACATTCATCCGGGTTTTCCGTATTCCATGATCCGTTTATGGCAGATATTCTTGCCTTGCCACAGCATTCGTATCCCTTGGCTTCAATCCAGTCATACAGCTTCGCAAAACCCGCATCAAGAGTATCGTAATATCCCTGGTGCATCATTGTTGCAGCCTTGATTTCAGGAACATCGCAAAACCGGTATGCACCGGTTTTGCTGTCTTTTCCTTTAACATCCACCATATCAAAATATCTGATATGTACCGTGCCGTCCCCATTATCCGCCGGGGGATATTCGAAGAAATTGTAATCATCTCCCAGGTCCGGTACATGAACCTCCGGATTGTCAGCTTCCATTTCATGCTGCAGATCATACAGAATATTTTCGCCTGTTTCCGTATTAAAGAAGCTGCCTATTCCGGGCAGATTATATTCAGCTGAATACGCTACACATGCCGGGATTGTTCTTATTTCTATAGTCATATTATTACTCTTCAAATGTCATTTCAGGCGGAAGTTCCTTGAAACCCTTTGTCTTGATTGCCAGGTAGATAACACCTATTACAAGCCATATGCTTCCCAGAATCTTGGCAGTTTTGCCTATGAAGAAGAAAGCGATTATCAGAATAATTGCACCGATTATTGGAAGAATCATGTATTTCAGCTTATTTTTAAAGCCATCTCTCATCTTCTTATGTTTGTAGAAGTGCATGAATACTGATAGGTTTACCATGACGAAACCGATAATGCATCCAAATGATACCAGTTCTGCAGCACCCATTAGGTTATCTGCATAGAAAATTCCTGTGCACCCAATAACTGAAACCAGGAGGATATTCTTAACCGGTGTATGGAATTTTTTTGAAATTGACCCGAAGAATTTCTTAGGAAGGATGTTGTCACGTCCCATTCCCAGCAGCAGTCTTGAAACTGCTCCCATGCCAGCCATGGCACATACAAATGAAGCACAGTTATCAACAACAAAGAATACGTCAGCGACCCATCCATAACCGATTGCAGGGTAGAATTCATAAATACCAACATCGGGATCCTGAATCTGGGTAACAGCATCAGGCCATGCAACATTCATGAAGTAGGAAGTAATGAAGAAAATGATTCCTGCACCTATGCATACACCCATGATCGCAGGCGTCATGACCTTTTCAGGATTCTTGGTTTCTTCTGCCATTGTTGTTACGGCGTCGAAGCCAACAAATGATACACATAGTATTGCAGATGCATTGAATACTGCTGTGAAATTAAATGTTTCAGGATTAACCAATGCCTTTGCGGATAAAATGCTTCCTGCTCCGCCATCACCAAATACATAAATGATACAAAGGACGATTGCAAATGCTGTGAAAATTAGCTGTGCGGCTATTATTATTGAATCAATAAATGAAGCCAGGTGCGCACCGAGAATATTAAGCAGTGCACCAATGCCTGCTACTGCAACTACGATTATCCATACAGGGATTGAAGGGAAATATTCATTAATGTAGATTCCCAGAAGCAGGTAGCAGATCATCGGCAGAAGCAGATAATCCAGAAGCATTACCCAGCCTGTCAAAAATCCGATGTGTGGTTGGACGGACTTGTTAACATATACGTAAGCCGAGCCTGCCTGTGGAAATTCTTTTACCATGTGGGTGTAGCTGTATGCTGTAAACACCATAAGTACTGTGGTAATAAGGAGTGCCAGCGGATAATGACCTGCCGTTCCGTCCTCGGCCGTCCAGATCCCATAGTAGTTAAACACTACCGTAGGTGCCAGATATGCGAGACCGAAACCGATAAGAAGCGGCAAACTTAAAGTTTTCTTCAGTTCGCCCTGGTTTTGTAATTGACTCATAACTTTTCCTCCTAAAGAATTATAATGATAAATAATTGCAGGGTATCTATCTGTGCCTGAATGATGATATTATTGACCAGACAACTATAATACCTCCAAGCAGAAATAGTACCGGCGCCTTATGAGCAGGAATTGATGCGATAATGCCGCTTGCAATAAGTGAACCAAAAATAAGCACCGCAATTCCCATTATCAGACAAATTGTATTGACTACTTTGTAAATATTCATTTCCTTTACCTTCCTGCTTGTAACATTACTATTTTGTTATCAAAAGTTTAACCTTTTCTGACAATTCCGGCAACGACGCTAATGGGCTTTTTCAATAAAAAATAACACGTAAACGACAATATGTTTGCCGTTTACGTGTTATTTGTCATTGAAATTACTAGTTTGTTTGCTTTACTCTTCCGTATACATGCTCATAAAATGTTCCTTCATCATTCCGTCAACAAGATTTCCGATACTATTGAGCGGTAAATACTCGATATCCGTATCAGTAATTTTACCAAATCTTTCTCTGAATTGACGCGGCGTACACTTGTACCATTTTTTGAATGCTGAATAGTAATACTTCACATCCGAAAAACCGCACTCCTCTGATATCTCCGTTATGGTCTTGTCTGTATTGAGCAGATAATCCTCAGACTCATTGGCTCTGATATATCCCAGCATACCTCTGAATCCAACAGAGTTCTTTCGCATGAATTCCGAAATGTATGCCTCATTGACTCCAATTGCTTCGGCCAGGTCTTTTATGAATACCTTTTCATGTCGATGCTTAAGAAGATACTCATTTGTCAGTCTGGTTTTCTGCAGGATTTTCTTCGGCATGTTTTCGCTTCCATAATGATAGAATGCAATATCGAATTTGTTAACAAAAAGATCTGCCATCTTGTCAGCAATAACACGCATCTGCTTGTCATCGGAATCTTCGATTGCGCATTTCAGAGCTGCGATCATCAGACCTTTCAGTTTAATATGTGAAGGACTGGGATAGTATGAAACGTCCGTCTCCGGAGTCCCCTCGCAAACATAAAAGGCATGCCTCACAGATGGATATATGTCTTCATATCTCATCATATCCAGATAGAATGAAACGCATATGTTATCCTTGCCTTTGTACAGGAAGTATGCGTCCTTGTCTACAGCAATATACTCTCCGGCCCTCAAGGTGAAATCTTCGAAGGCATAACTGAATCGCACGCTTCCCTTCAGGCAAAAAATGATCTCCACCACACCTTCCTTATTCTTATGTGCAGGTGAACTTTCAAGGGAAAACACCGAGTAGCTCAGCGGCGTATCTCCAATCTGAATTATCTTACGATTCATATATTTCACCTCTTATCATATTTCTCTACCCATTTATAAATACCCCCTCAGGAAGAACCTGGTGAAACCGGTACTTATCCATTTCAAATGATTACCCGAGAATCCT